>JAYUUU010000172.1:0-8588 GCA_043754395.1 Vicinamibacteria bacterium | reverse complement strand
CTGGCCGCGAACAAGTACCTCTCGGACGATCCTCTGGCGGTGAGGACTCCAACCCGGCCCGACCAGCTGTCGGGCGCCCTCTTCGTTCCCGACCTCTCTCTCGGACGACTGGTTGAGACGCCGGTTGAGATGTCGAAGGTCATCTCCACCTTCATCTCGCAGGATGGTTTGCTGGATCTGGATCTGATGACCGGGCCCAATGCCCACAAGGTGCTTGTCACCGGCTACGACTTCCTGACCGACATGTCGAAGCACATCCGCACGCGCTGGAAGAGTGCTCTCAACGCGAGCACGCCGGACAACTCTCTCAGTCCTGTCGACGCCAGTCTGATCGGTGGCCTGTGGAACCTGGGGTCTGTTGCGGCCCGGGAGACCGAGTTGCGTACGCACCTTTCGGGAAACGGCGGAACGCGCTACGGCGTCACCGCCCTCGGCGGGCACGCCAGCCACTTCGAAGAGGGTGTTCCAGGAACGAACCCCTTCGACATTCAGGGGCTCGACGTGCGCGACATCTATGGCGCCGATGCTTGTGCGACGCCGGGGCAGGGTGCGGTGGATCTGGCGGGCGGCATCATCTACTCAGTCGGCTGCCACGGTGGCTTGACCGTGCCCGGGTCGTGCGCGGCCAGTTCGGGCGCCGGCGCGCGCACCCTGGACCTGCCGCAGACCTTCTTGTCCCGCGGCGTTGTGGCCTACGTCGCGAACACGGGCTTTGCATGGGGTTTGAGGCACGGTGTCGGATATGGCGAAAGGCTGATGGAACTCCTCACCGAAGAGATGACTCGAGGAGGCACGGTGGTTACGGGTGACGCGGTCAGGCGAACCAAAGCCCGCTACTACCTCGAGACTCCCCGATATGACGGCTACGACGAGAAGACCCTGATGCAATGGACCTTCTATGGCCTGCCCATGTATGCGGTGAAGTCCACCGCCACGGCGTCGCTTCTGGCGGAGGCGCCTCCCTTCGCCGGGGCTGCGCCCAAGATCGAGGCCGGCACGCGGACCTCCCGTGAAGGCAACGTGCGGGTCACCGTGAATCACAGCGAGAGCATCGTGACGTCGACCCCGCCACCTCCTTACATCACGCGGGCCGAAGTCAACTTCGACTTCTCAGCGGCCGACCTGTACCGCAAGTGGAACTCCTCCGGCGACGACATTTCCGCGACGCCCGCAGGATGCCCCGATCCGAACGGCTGCTATTACACGCTGAACAATCTGGTTGAAAGATCCACCGGTGCCAGCGACCTTCCGGTGCAGCCTTATTTCATCTACGACTCAAGGCTTTCCGGAACGAGTCAGCACGGCGTTCTCTGGAAAGGCGGCGTCTATAACCAGGAGAGCGGCTGGGTCCCGATCTTCGCGGAACTGCAATCGAATGGCGGGAACGGTTCCGATCACGGAGTGCTGCCGCGGGAGATCATGGTCGAGCCGGTCGCCCCCCGAATTGTGCCGGGAGGAGAGAACGAGGATTGCCGGCCGACGGATCTCGAACTAAACAGTACGGTGGTGGGCGCCGGCGAGGCGGTCAAGCATCAGACGAGCGGCCTCTACTCAACCGAACGGCGCTACCGCTCGGTCAATCTCGAGTTCTTCTATTTCAACGACACCCGCAATTCCGAGAACCTGGTGCCGCCCCCCAATTGCGATCGGCAGGGCCCGGCGATCGGCGCGGGTCCTTTCTCCGGCAAGTATCACCAATCGCTCGGGGCGACCGTCACCTGGTCGGTGCCCGTGACGGATGGCTCATCGGTGTGGCGCGTCGTCGTGGTCGTGAATGACAACACGGTTGACGGCCAGGGGCGCGGGCAATGGACGCCCGTCGAGCTGTCGCGCGTCGGCGTTACCACAACATGGACCGCCACGCAGTCCGGGTTCCCCCCGGGCGCGAACCTCACCTACGTGGTGCAGGCCGTGGACGTGAGGGGCAACGTGACCTGGATCCAATACCAGGCGGGCATCTCGCCTCCGATAACCAGTGGCCTGGTTGCGGCGGTGGGCGCGGGCCTCCCGGCGAGCGGCGTGGAGTACGGGATTCCGTTGCCCGTGCCGGTACAGCTCGTCTCGCTCCCACCCATCGTGGCGACGGAGACGGCGGGCCCGGTCACGGAGACCACCGCCACCCTCAACGCCACCGTCAATCCAAGGGGCCTGGCCACGACGGCGGTCTACGAGTACGGACTGACTACGGCCTACGGATCGACGACGGCACCCATCGACCTGGGGACGGATATCGCACCGCTCGGGTTCGCCCTTCCGGTGGCCGGACTCGCGTGTAACACTGTGTACCACTACCGTGCGGTCGGGGAGAACGTGGGCGGAGTCGCGAGCGGTTCCGACCGGACCTTCTCCACCCAGCCCTGCCTTGGGGTCTTGGGAGGCAACACCTCCGCGTCGACCGCGCGCACGGTCTCAGTCAACTCAACGAGCCGCGACCAGTTGAGCGACACGAGGGTGGAGATCTGGTACCGCATTCGCCTGTTCGCGGGGCGTTCTTACCAGTTGTCGGTCTGGCCCGCCGATCACGAACAGGATACGGACGCGCCGGTGATGGCCCTCAGCCTCTTCTCGGACGACGCCGGCACCGTACCCGCGGCTCCCGCGCCCACCCTCAGCTCCGGTCATCTCGAAGGTTCGTCGAACAACAACGGCGACGCCCTGCCGGTCTCGATGCTCTTCCAGCCCGCCACGACCGGCGTCTACAAATTACGGATTGCCCGGACCAGCGGAGGGACGGTGCTTCATCCCATCAACGTCGCGGTCCGAGAAACCACGCTGTTCTCGCCGTGGACCTCCCGCGCGGCCGGATTCGAGGGCTTCATCGAGCTGCACAACAACACGAACGCGGCGGTGAGCGTGACGCTGCGCGCCTACGACGCCGCGGGCACACCTCAAGGCGCCGGCCTGACGGTGACGCTCCAGCCGAACGCGACTGACTTCAGGACCGCGACCCAGGTTGGTGTTCCCTCCGGTGCGTTCGCGGGTGTTGTCATCACGCACAACGGAGCGGTCGGAGCCGTCTCGGGGAACGCCACCACCCTCAACGCAGCGAACGGCCTTTCGTTCGATTCACCGTTTACGCCGAGGACCACCTCGATTATGGGTCCGCCGATGCGATGAACGAGGCTCGGGTGGGTCCCGCGGTGTAGTCTCGTATTCGACCCCATTGAGCACGAAAACCAAAACTGAAAGGAACGAACGCGCCCTCATCTGCGGCACGTATCGCACCAGCCGCGACCGTGAGGCTGCCGCCATATCCATCGAAGAGATGCGGCTTCTCGCGAAGAGCGCGGGGGCGGCGATCGTGGAGGTCATCTCGCAGGAGAGGAAGCGTCCCGACTCCGCCACCTATTTCGGAAGCGGGAAGGTGGAGGAGCTCAAGGAACTTGTCCAGGAGCAGAAGGTCACCATCGTGATGGTGGACGCTGAACTCTCGCCGGTGCAGGCGCGCAATCTCGAGACGAAGCTCGACGTCAAGGTCCTCGACCGCACCGAGTTGATCCTCGACATCTTCGCCCAGCGCGCCCGGTCTCGTGAGGGCCGCCTTCAAGTCGAGCTCGCTCAGCTTCAGTATCTGATGCCCCGCCTGACCGGAAAGGGCGTTTCGCTCTCTCGCCTCGGCGGCGGCATCGGCACGAGGGGGCCGGGCGAGACGAAACTCGAGACCGACCGCAGGCGCATCCGCACTCGTGTCTCCGTGCTCAAGGAGTCGATCGAGCATGTGCGGCGCGAGCGGGGGACCCGTCGTGAGGGCCGTCGCCGCCGCGCTGAGCCGATCGTCTCCCTCGTCGGCTACACCAACGCGGGGAAGTCGAGCCTCTTCCGGGCGCTCACCGGCGAAGAGAAGGTCGAGATCTCGGATCGGCTCTTCATGACTCTCGATCCCCTGATGCGAGGCGTGCGCATCGGCGAGCGCGAGAACATCGTCCTCGTCGACACCGTCGGCTTCATCCGCAGCCTGCCGCATGGCCTCGTGGCCGCGTTCCGGGCCACCCTCGAGGAGGTTGTCGAGGCCGACCTTGTCCTCCACGTCATAGATGGGACCGACCCCGAGATGAAGGACAAGGAGAAGGCGGTGCGGGAAGTGCTCGAGGAGATCGGGGCCGAGGAGTCTCCGAATCGTCTCGTGGTCCTCAACAAGATCGATGGCGCCGACGAGGCCGCTCGCCTTTCTCTCCGTGCCGAGCGACCGGACGCAGTGGAGGTCTCGGCCTTGACCGGCGAAGGCCTCGACGTCTTGAAGCGCCGGATCGCGGAGACTCTTGACATGCTGCCCAAGCCGGTCACGATACGGATCGATCCTAAGGACGATCGCCGCATCGCGAGCGTCTACCGGCACGCGAAGGTCCTCTCCCAGACCCGCGATGAATACGGACAGGTCGTTCTCGAGGCCGAGGCGTCCCCTCGGGCCCTTCTGGCGATCGCGTGAAGCTGCGGGCCGTCGTTGGCTTCACGCTACTCCTCGCGGCGTGCGGTCCCAAGGTGGAGGCCCCGCGGGTCGACGATTCGGATTACATCTTCCCGGATCTTCAGCGGGGACAGCTCGACGCCTCGGAAGAGAAGATTCTGCGCCGCGCCTGGACCGATGTGCTCACCGGCCAGACCACGCGCGCCGAGGAGGCGCTCACTCGGCTCATTGGCGCCCGCCCTGGCCTGGGTCCGGTACGAGCGGTGCTCGGCTTCGCCGCCCTCCGCGCCAATCGGCTGAGCGACGCCGATGGGATCTTCACTGCTCTCCTTCAAGATGAGGCCGAGAACCCTGCGGCTCTCGCGGGTCTCGCATCCGTCAAACGAAAGTCGGGCTCACCCGAGCTGGCCCTTCCTTTATATATACGGGCCGAACGCCTGAGGCCGCGCGACGGGGCTCTCGCGCGCAGGGTGGGGGAGATCAAGCTGGTGGTCGCCGAAGCGGCGATCGGCGAGGCCGCATCTCTCTCGGCGGACGGCCGGAAGGCCGAGGCGATCGCGATGCTGCGGAAGGCCTTGGAGATAGCACCGGAACTATCGCCCGTCCGTCTCGAACTCGCCGACCTTCTTGTGGAGGCGGGACAGCGCACGGAGGCCCTCGCGGTTCTGGCCGGGGCAGAGGAAGCCGACAGGAATATCGCTCTGCGCGTCGCGACAATCCGGTTCGAGGATGGGGATTTGACTGGCGCAGAGTTGGCTCTGCGACGAGGACTGAGGGACGTGGCCGAGGACGCCGAGGCGGCCGCATTGCTCGCGCGGATCAAAGACCGCCGAGAGGTTCTCGGTCTCCCCGAGCCGCTGCGGGCGATAGGGGACGCGGCAAGGGTGACTCGGGCCGAACTCGCGGCCCTGGTCCTGGTTCGGGTACAGGCTCTTAAATCCCGCCCCCCGAAGGTGACCGGCGTCGTCGCCTCGGACCTCTCGAGGACGTGGGCCAGGGCGGAAGTGCTTCGTGCCATAGAGCTTGGCCTGATGGACGTTTATCCGAATCACACCTTCCAGCCCTCGGGTGTCGTCCGTCGCGGTGAGCTCGCGGTGGTCGCGGCGCGAGTCCTCGATCATGTGGGCTGGGGGCGGTCAAACTCGCCCGGTCCCACCGATATGTCTCCTTCGCACCTGCAGTTCGCCTCCGTGGTGCGAGTTCTCGGAGCCGGGGTCATGCAGAGCACACCTTCGGGCGCGTTCGAACCCTGGCGGATCGTCTCCGGCGCCGAGGCGAAGGCTGTCGTCGAAGCTCTCGCCCGCCTCTCGTCGCAGCGCTGACGCGCTTTTCTTCCAAGAGGCTGTATTGACTTCGCCTCGCTCTCCGGTAAACTCCCTAGTCCTGTTTCCAGAGGAGTGAGAGAAGTTTGCCAACCGTCAGTCAGTTGATTCGAACCGGCCGCACCAAGCTCAAGTCGAAGACCGCGAGCCCGGCCCTGCAGGAGTCGCCCCAGCGCCGCGGCGTGTGCGTGCGCGTCTTCACCACGACTCCGAAGAAGCCGAACTCGGCGCTGCGCAAGGTCGCGCGCGTCAGGCTTACGAACGGCATCGAAGTCACCGCCTACATCCCGGGCGTTGGGCACAACCTCCAGGAGCACTCGCTGGTCCTGATCCGTGGCGGCCGCGTCAAGGATCTTCCCGGCGTCCGCTACCACATCGTTCGCGGTTCGCTCGACGCCACCGGCGTTGCCGGCCGTAAGCGGAGCCGCAGCAAATACGGCGCGAAACGGCCCAAAGCCGCCTAATTCGCCCCACGGACGGTTCCCTTGTCGGGAATTCATGTCCGCAACAGTTTAGTTTTTAAGAGTTTTCACGTAAGATCGCCGTCCCTTCGAGGTCAACCGAAATCGTGAATCGGATGTAAATCCGAGATCTCGAAGCAAAAAGTAAATCAAAAGAAGCCTGGGAAATCCCGCCACAGAAGCTCTGAAGCAGCTCTCACCAGCTGATTCAGCGATTGGGCGAAAGATCCTTGAGCCACACTCGACCTAAGTCTCGATCCCATCAGGGTCCAAGCAGTTCAAAAGACGGCCCTGAGTCTGATCTTTTTAGCGTCGAACCCCGAAGGGTGTCCCTTCTGGGTAGTGCTCCAAGGGTCTTTGCAAAACCTAAGTTCTTGCAGGTTTTCCTCAAAGGCCGTCACTAAGTTTTCAAAGTAACCGTCATTAGTTCGACTCGGAATTTGGAGCGCTAAGCAATGCCACGTCGCGGCACCGTACCCAAGCGGGATGTCCTCCCGGACCCTCTCTACAACTCGACCCTCGTCACGAAGTTCGTGAACTGCCTCATGAGCGAAGGCAAGAAGTCCACCGCTCAGCAGATCATGTACGGCGCGCTCAAGGCCATCCACGAGAAGACTCAGGACGATCCCCTCAAGCTCTTCAAGAAGGCGGTCGAGAACGTCAAACCGACGCTTGAAGTGAAGAGCCGCCGCGTGGGCGGTTCGAATTACCAGGTTCCGATCGAAGTAAACCCCAACCGCCGCAACTCGCTCGGCATCCGCTGGATCATCAGCTACGCGCGCCTCCGTTCGGAGCGCGGCATGATCAACAAACTCTCGAACGAGTTGCTCGACGCGTCCAACCTTCGTGGCGGCGCCATGAAGAAGAAGGACGACGTCCACAAGATGGCCGAGGCCAACAAGGCCTTCGCCCATTACCGCTGGTAACGGGTTCCCCCTCACTTTAAAGAACGCCTGAGAAACACACGTGGCTGCTCGCTCTACCTCCCTCGAAAAGACCCGCAACATCGGGATTGCTGCGCATATCGACGCCGGCAAGACCACGACCACGGAGCGGATCCTTTTCTACACCGGAGTCAACTACAAGATCGGGGAAGTTCACGACGGCACCGCCACGATGGACTGGATGGAGCAGGAGCAGGAACGCGGCATCACCATCACATCCGCCGCGACCACCGCCATCTGGAACGGCCATCGCCTGAACATCATCGACACGCCTGGGCATGTGGACTTCACGATTGAGGTTGAGCGTTCCCTGCGGGTGCTGGACGGCGCCGTGGCGGTGCTGGACGGCAACCAGGGCGTTGAGCCGCAGACCGAAACCGTCTGGCGTCAAGCCGACCGCTACAACGTTCCGCGCATCGTGTTCGTCAACAAGATGGACAAGATCGGGGCAGATTTCCAAATGTGCCTGCGCACCATCCGTGAGCGGCTGGGCGTCAAGGCGGTTCCGATCCAGCTGCCGATTGGTTCGGAGGCCGCCCTTTTGGGCATCGTCGACCTGGTGCGGATGAAGGCGGTTGTCTGGGACTCCGAGGGCCTGGGCGCGAACTACCACGACGAAGACATCCCGGCCGACATGAAGACGGCCTGCGACGAAGCGCGTCACTATATGATCGAAAACGCCGTCGAGCTGGATGACGAGGCGATGGAAGCCTATCTGAGCGGCGAGGAGCCCTCGGTCGAGGTGATCAAGAAGTGCCTGCGCAAGGCCGTGTTGACCGGCGTCTTCTATCCGATCCTGGCGGGCTCGGCGTTCAAGAACAAGGGTGTCCAGCCGTTGCTCGACGCGGTCGTGGACTATCTGCCCTCGCCGGTGGACATTCCGCCGACCCCGGGTCTGGATTTCCGTACGGAACAGCCGGTGGTCCGACGCGCCTCGGACGATGAAGCGCTGTCGGTTCTGGCGTTCAAGATCATGGACGACCCCGTCGTGGGCTCGCTGACCTTCTGCCGCATCTACTCGGGCAAGCTCGAGACCGGCATGGGCCTGCTGAACTCGACCCGCGACAAGAAGGAACGTGTCGGCCGCATGTTGCTGATGCACTCCAACAATCGTGAGGACATCAAGGAAGCCCACGCCGGCGATATCGTTGCCTTGGCCGGCCTGAAGGACACCCGCACCGGGGACACCCTGTGCGATCCCAACAAGTCGCCGGTGATCCTGGAGAAGATGATCTTCCCCGAGCCGGTTATCGAGATCGCCATCGAGCCGAAATCCAAGGCTGACCAGGAAAAGCTGGGCGTCGCCCTGGCCAAGATGGTCGCCGAGGACCCGTCCTTCACCGTCCACACCGACCAGGAGTCGGGTCAGACCCGGCTCAAGGGCATGGGCGAACTGCATTTGGATATCAAGGTCGATATCCTTAGGCGCACCTATAAGGTTGAAGCCACTATTGGC
>JAYUUU010000171.1:0-2710 GCA_043754395.1 Vicinamibacteria bacterium | reverse complement strand
AGGTCTTCCTTGTAGTCGATGGTGGCGTTGTCGAGGTGCTTCAGGCTCATCTGATCGACGATGACCTTCACTCCCTCGAATTCGAAGACTTCGTCGTCCTCGGCCACCTCGTCGAGCACCATTCCATACGAGAAGCCGGAGCAGCCGCCGCCCTGAACGTACACGCGGAGCCCGCCATTGGCGATGTTTTCCTTCTCGACTTCGAGGATGCCTTTGACCTTGGTGGCTGCGGTCGGGGTGAGTTGGATCATGGGGGTTTCTCCTACTTCGGTTGAATCTGTACTAGAAGGTGCAGATTGTATCTGAGCGGGCCGGGAAGAGGAAAACGCGCCGCCCCGGACAAGACGCTCCGGTCGGCCAGCCGGTAGACTTTCCGACATGCTTCCCGCCTTGCTCGCTACCGCTTTCGCCGTCTCTCACCATCCCGTCGATTGCGTGGTGGCGGATCGGCATCCCCGCTTCGAAGCTCAGCTGCCTCCCGGGGTCGACGTGGCTGGCGCCCGTGTCTTCTTCAAGGGCGCGACCCAGGAGTGGTACTCGGTCGCGAGGAAGGCGGAGGGGGCCAGTCTCGTCGGCGTGCTCCCATCACCGAAGAAGAGTCTCAAGGAGTTCCATTACTACATCGAAGCCACCTCGAGAAGCCTTGAAACCGCCCGCACCCCCGACCGGGGCACGAGAGTCGTAGCCTCGCCCGGTGAATGCCGAGGCGTCGTCGCGGCTTCGGCCGCGAGCGCCGCGTCGATTCTGATCACCGGACCAGCGGGTGCGGCAGGCATGCCTGCGGGCTTCGCCCCCGCGGGGGTTGTGGCCGCGGGAGGCGGTATCTCAGGCACCACGCTCGCAGTGGTGGGAGGTGCGGTAGGAGCGGGCGCCATCGCGGCCACAAAGCTCAAGGGTGACGACGACACGTCTGAATTCGCGGGAGCAGTCACCGGCCAGTTGACCCTTGTATTCGGCCCATGCACCCGGCTCGAGCGATACACCTTCACGCTCACCATCGAACTCACCGGTTCACACGGCGGGACGGCTGGTAGCCAGCCCGGAACATCTCAGGTTTTGAGCGCCACCAACTGCGCGACCGGACCGCAGACCGGTCAGACGACGCCCTTCGGGATCTCGCAAACACCGATCACGCGATCGGGCGGGGCTCTTTCGTTTTCCTATAGCGAGCCAGGCTCCCCGAGCGAGACGCAATTGGACTTCAGCGGTTCGGTCCAGGGCGACGTCATCAGCGGCACCGTGACCCTGGTAAAAAGGGCGCCCAACGCGACCGGCATTTCGGTGAGCACTCCCATGGTCGCGGCCGTGACTCTCACCCGCCGGTAGGTCGAGGGTCGAAGGCAGGGATGAACCCCGAACAACGCGAAAACACCCTGCGGCGCCTCGAAGCATCGGGCCTCCGCGGGCGAGGCGGGGCCTCTTTCGAAACGCACCGGAAGTGGCGTGCCGTTCTCGTAGAGGACGGCATTCCCTTCGTGGTAGCGAATGGTGGCGAAGGCGAACCGGGGTCGATCAAGGACCGATTCGTGATGCGGACCCGGCCGAGGGATGTTCTCGCCGGCCTCGAGATCGCCATGGACACACTGGGCGCCGAGCGTGGCTACGTTTACCTCAAAGGCTCGTTTCACGAGGAAGAGAAGCGCCTCGGCATAGCACTACAGGACATGGGACTCAAGGAGCGCGTTTCGCTCCACCGGGGCGACGACACCTACGTGGGCGGCGAGGAGTCAGCGCTTCTGGAGTCGATCGAGGGCCGAGTGGCCTGGCCGCGGCCCAAGCCCCCGCGGCCTTCGGCGGTGGGCCTCTTTAGCCGGCCCACCCTGGTCCAAAACGTCGACACGCTCGCACGGGTGAAAGGTGCTGTGCACGCGGCCGAGGCCTTCGGGGCCAAGGACACGCTTACGGTCTCGGTCTGGGGCGACGTCCGCTCCCCCGGTGCTTATGTACTTCCGGTCGGCCGTACGCTGCGCAGCGTCATCGAACGCGAGGGCGGCGGCGCCACGTCGAGCATCGGCATGGTGTTTCCAAACGGGGCCCAGTCGATGCCGCTCGCCGCGGCCCAGCTCGACGTGGCCCTGCACCCGACGTCGCTTGGAGCTCTGGGCAGCGGCCTCGGCACCGCCTCGATCCTCGTGCTGGACAACGCGACCACGCCCCATTCAATCGTTCACTCCATCGCCCGATTCTTCGAGCGCGAGTCCTGCGGCCAGTGTCCGCCCTGCGTCCTCGGGACCACGAACCTTCGACAACTCGTCACCGGGGACCGCCCGCCCACCATCCGCCTCACGCCCCAGTCCGCGCTGCGGGAGACCGCGTCGTTCATGTCGATGCACGGGTACTGCGGCCACGCTCGCGCGGGCGCCTCCGCGGTGACAGGGCTTTTCGGCTTGTGGCAGCACGAGATCATGAGCCATCTGCGTAACAACGAGACCGCGCCCGGCGGCCGCGACCGCGATCCTTTCGCCCCCGCATCGCACGAGCGCCGGGCGCTCGAATCGTTTCTCGAGACGCTGTAACTCCCAGCACTCCGGGAGGCCGCATTCATGGGCCGCAACCGAAACAAGGCTAAAATGGCAGGCAGATGAGCAAAGAAGATCTGGTCGAACTGCAAGGCACCGTGACGGAAATTTTCGCGGGTGGACATTACAAGGTGAACTGCGGCGAAGGCCATGAGGTTCTGGCGAAGCTCAACGGGAAGATGCGGCGTTTC
>JAYUUU010000170.1:0-5883 GCA_043754395.1 Vicinamibacteria bacterium | reverse complement strand
TTAGCGAAGGTTTAGCTCGCGGGCGGAGCCGCGGGAGTTTGATCCGTGAAACGGGCCCGGAAATCGAACCACTGATCGAAAAGACCGAGCAGAGAAAGCATGATGGCCCAGGGGCCGAGCAGGGAGGCCATGACGAGCAGCGCGCGCATGAGCGGGCTCGAAAAGATGCGGGCGAGACCGAAGCTGAAAACGGAGAGGCCCTGCAGGAGGAACAGGAAAAGAGTGACCAGGAGTCCGTTCCAGGCGAGGGTCTGCAGGTCGGGGACCAGAAGCAGCGCGCCCGACACGACAAAGGCCACCACGAGGGCGAAGGGCCACCGGAACATCAAAAGGTCGTTGCGGGGAAAAGGACTCGCTGGGTTTTGCGAAACCACGCGGCCAAGGGCAACCGCGTTCAAGGACACGATGGTGGCGGCCGAGACCACGGAGAGCGATGGATACAGGGCCACGATACCGTTGCGCACGCGCTCGATCGCCGCCTTGGCATCGGCTTGGTCCATGGGAGCCTGGGCCGCCCACTGGTCGAAGGCGCCTTGCACCTGGGGCGAGCGCAACGTGGCCTCGATCGGTCCCGTGCCTTCCGCGAAGCCCGCAAAGAGGGCCTCGCTCGCAAGAACCAGGAAGCCCGCAGCGCAACCCGCGATCACGCTCTTGCGCCGCGAGAGGACTTCGCCCGCCACCAGCGCCCACAGGCCGAAGAGAACCACGAAGGCCACCGCGGCCTGAGCGGAATCGAGAACCGAAAGGGTGATGATGGTGGCAAGGAGGGCGAGGGCCGCGTGGGACAACCGGCCCGACGTTCTCACCACCAGCAGAGGAAGTGCCGAGAACAGTCCCGCGATGCTCAAGGGGAGGGCGAGAAACGGAACGCTCGCGGAGAGTCTTGGAAGGATGAACAACACCGCGGCCATGACGCCGGCGAGCACCGCGAACATGGTTGAAGACGGAGAAGCCAGGGGGGCCGAGGGAGAAGACACAGGGACGCTCATGCTCGGTGAGTTGGCGCTTGAACGTCCCTGATCTTTGAGCCCGCGGGCGGTTACTCGGTCGAGTACGGGATGAGGGCCATCTGGCGCGCGCGCAGGATGGCGGTGCGGACCTTGCGCTGGCACGGCGCGCAGGTGCCGAACATGCGGCGGGGGAGGATCTTCGCGCGTTCGGGGATGAACGCGAGGAGGAGCTTGGTGTTCTTGTAGTCGACATAGTCGACCTTTTCCGAACACAGCTTGCAGGTCTTGCGGCGACGGAAGAAACCGCCCTTGCCGCCACCGGCACCCTTGTCCTTGCGCTCACCACGCTCGCCGCCACGGCCTTCGCCGCCGGGGCCTCGGCCTTCGCCGCTCCGGCCTCTGAATTCAGGCGTTTCCATGTCGCTCATTGAGCACCTCCCTCGAAGGCCCGGTCTTTCTCACGAACGCTCGCGCGCCGCGTCGACTCCTTCTTGCCACGGATCGTCTTCTTGCGGTCGGCCTTCTTCATCTCGGCGTCGATGCGGACCGCGAGGAAACGAAGGATGCCGTCGGTCACGCGCATGCGGCGCTCGACTTCGCTGATGGAACTGCCGGGGGCATTCGCGATCATCAGCACGTAGCTGCCTTCGCGGTTTTTGCCGATCGGATAAGCGAGGCGCTTTTTGCCCCACTTCTCGACCTTCTCGACGGTTCCGTTTTCCTTTTCGATGAAGCCCTTGACGGTTGCGGTCAGGGTATCGACTTCGGGTTCACCGAGGTTTTGTTCGGCGATGAACAAAATCTCGTACTGTCTTTGACTCACGTGTTTCTGATCTCCTTATGGATCAAGTGAAGAGAGCCGCTTTTGCGTTTGCTACTTGCGGCAAGGAGTGTTTGTTTTTGGTGCGGCCGGCGATTCTAGCAAGGTTTGACGGTTATTCGGGCTGCGCCGTGGTTGCGTTGAACGTATTCATCGCGCGTTCGACGCCGTGCTCGACGAGGACGGTGATCGCGTCGGCGGCCCGCGACACCATCTCCTGGACCCTCAACACCTCGGCGTCGGTGTAATCCGAGAGCACGAAACCCGCGAGGTCAAGAATGGGATCGGAAGAGCCGATGCCGAAGCGAAGCCTCGCAAACTCCTCGCTGCCGATCGAATCGATGATCGAGCGCAGCCCGTTCTGGCCTCCGTGAGACCCGCGCGCGCGAATCCTCAAGGCTCCAAGCGGCAGGGCCACGTCGTCCGAGACCACCACCAGCGAGTCGGGTTCGACATTGAACCAGCGCAGCGCCGCCTCGACCACCGGGCCTGAGCGGTTCATGAAGCTTTGCGGCTTCATGAGGACCACTCGTTCGCCCGCGATCTCGGTTTTCACCGCCCAGGCATCGTCGATGCGTTCCCGGGCGCCTAAAGGAAGCCTGGTCGCCAACTCGTCGATCACCATGAACCCGGCGTTGTGCCTGGTTCGACGGTACTTTTCGCCGGGGTTGCCGAGGCCTACGATGAGGCGCATAGCCCGCTACTTCTTGTCTTTCTTGACGTCCTTTCCTGCGGGGGCGGCGGGAGCCGCCTTGCCCGGAGCCGCGGCCTTGGCGGCATCGCCCTCGACGGGCGCCTTGCCCTTCTTCGCGACCTCGGGCTCGGCAGCAACCGCAGCGCCCTCGGCGGGAGCGGCGACCTCTTCCTCGGCGTGCTTGGTGACAACGTGGGCGACGAGCTGATCGCCGTCGGTCAATGCCTTGACCTTGTCAGGCATCGGGATGGCCGCGACGCGGACCTCGCCGCCGATTTCGAGTGCCGTCACGTCCACCACGAACTTCTTCGGGATGTCGAGAGGCAGGCAGGAGACCAGGATTTCGCGGGTCACGAACTCGAGTAGGCCGCCATCCCTCTTGACCCCGACTGGCACGCCCTGGAGCTCGACGTGAACCTTGACGTGAATTGCCTTGTCGAGGGCCACTTCATAGAAGTCCGCGTGGAGGAACTCGGGCCGCACGGGGTGGACCTGATAGTCCTTGAGGATCACCTTGCGCTTCTTTCCATCGAGTTCGAGGTCGACGAGGGTGTTCTCGGCGGCGCCGGTCTTGAAGACCGCGGCGAGTTCGCGAGGGGAAACGCTGACTGCGACGTTTTCCTTGCCGGGCGCGTAAACGATCGCGGGAATCCGGCCCCGGGCACGGAGGCGCTTCGCTTCATTCTTGCCGCGCTGTTCGCGGGCTTCGGCTGCAACAACGATGTCTGACATGGCTTCTCGTCTTCAACTCTTTAGCGACGCCTCCCCTAAACCCGCCTTTTGAAGGGGTTACGGGACGGCATCAAATGAAGAGGCTCGTGATCGACGCCTCTTCGTGAATATTCTGGATGGCCTTGCCCATCAGCTCTCCGATGGGCAGAACGACAATCTTATCTGATTTTCGCTCCGGTCTCTCCTCGATGGAGTCGGTGACGATCAGCTGGGCGATCCGGCTCGCGTTGATGTTGCGGACGGCGTTTCCCGAGAGCACCGCGTGAGAGGCCGAGGCGAGGATCTTTCCAGCCCCGGCTTCGACAAGGGCTTCAGCTACCTTGCACAACGTCCCTGCGGTGTCGACAAGGTCATCCACGATCAAAACAGTTTTCCCCGACACGTCGCCGATGACGTTGTGCACTTCGGCCACGTTGGCGGTCTCCCGGCGCTTGTCGACAATCGCGAGAGTGGCGCCGAGTCTTTTCGCATAGGCGCGGGCGCGTTCGACACCTCCCGCGTCGGGTGAGACCACGCACAGGTCGGTAAGGCCCATCTGCGCGACATGGTCGATGATCACCGGAGCCGCGAACAGGTGATCCACCGGCACGTCGAAGAATCCCTGGATCTGGGAGGCGTGCAAGTCCATGGTCAACACGCGATTGCAGCCGGCGACGGAGATGAGGTTGGCCACGAGCTTCGCGGAAATGGGGACTCGGGGGCGGTCCTTGCGGTCCTGCCTCGCGTAACCGTAGTACGGCAGCACCGCGGTGATGCGCGCCGCACTCGCGCGCTTGAACGCGTCGATCATGATGAGCAGTTCCATGAGGTGCTCATTGACCGGCGTCGAGGTCGACTGGATCACGAACACGTCCTTGCCGCGGACGTTTTCTTCGATCTGGAACCACACCTCGCCGTCGAGGAACCGTGACAGGTGCGTCTTGCCGACCGGTACATTGAGATAGCGGGAAACCGATTCAGCGAGCGAACGGCTGGCGCTCCCGGTGAAGATCTTCAGGTCATGAGGAGGTCGAACCATGGCGACTTTCTTGGCTTTTGAGAAACCTTCAGGGGGACGTCTTTTGGGGACTCTTGATGGCTGGGGCGGAAGGATTCGAACCTTCGGATGCGGGATTCAAAGTCCCGAGCCTTACCACTTGGCGACGCCCCAACGGAGACCCTCGGGAGCGCGAAGCTTAGCTCTTTACCGCGATCTCGAAGCGGTCGTGGAAGGCCCGACCGGTGAGAAACGCGCAGGGAAGGCTCTCGATACCCACACCGCTCAAAGCCGTTGCCGCGGCCTGCCTCGCCGCGACATCACCGAAGAGCATGAAGAAGGAAGATCCGCTGCCGGACATCAAAGCCTTGAGGGCGCCGCTCTCTCGGGCCACGCGGCGGATGCGGCGGGCGACACGGGCGAGGGTCGGACTTACCAGAAGCG
Organism: Vicinamibacteria bacterium; assembly: GCA_043754395.1. Taxonomy (GTDB): domain Bacteria; phylum Acidobacteriota; class Vicinamibacteria; order Fen-336; family JAGNNV01; genus JAGNNV01. The sequence goes on along the minus strand of JAYUUU010000170.1, from coordinate 1,267 downwards.
CCGCAGGCTCAAGATCGTTCCGCAGGCTGGAAACCGGAGCGCTACCTTTAAGGAATTCATCGATCCGTGATCGAGCCGTCGGTTTGGTCTTCTGCGCGGCGAATTGCTGAAACACGGCCGCAGTCGAAACACCTCCCGGGCCCTGAATGAGCAGCACGCGCTGGGGAAGGGCCATGTCCAGTGGATGAATGTCGTCGCCTCGGCCATGCCCGAGTGCTGGACCGCCCACGAGGAAGTAGGGGACGTCGGCGCCGAGCGACTTCGCGGCCTCGACAAGGTCGCCTTCGCTGAGTCCGAGTTTCCAGATCCGATCCAGGGCACGAAGAACCGTCGCAGCGTTGCTGCTTCCGCCACCGAGGCCCCCGCCAGGAGCAATGCGTTTCCTGATGGCGATCGACACTCCGCTTTTCCGGCCGGATAACCGCTGCATCAGAGCCGCCGCCCGATGAGCGATGTTGGTTTCGTCCTGGGGGACGCCCGGGTCGTCGCAGCGAACCGTGATCCCGCGTCTGGCCTCTGCGATCTCGACCTTGTCGTGGAGACTCAACGTGGCGAATACGGTCTTCAATTCGTGATAGCCGTTTGGAAGTTTCCCCACGACCTCGAGGCCGAGGTTGACCTTGGCGAAGGAGCGGAACGTCCGAACCTTCATCGCCGCAGGCCGAGCCGATCGGACATCTCTTCGAGTGTCAACAACCTTTGCCTCGGAGTCGGAAAGTCGAAAGCTTGCGCGGGAGGGGCCTTGATCTCCGGGTCGTCGAGAGTCAGCGAGAGCCTGGTGGAGTTGGGGCCTTCGATCGTCACCTGGGCCGGCAATGAGCGATCGAATCGCCAGACCGCGGTGAACCCATTCGGGGGCGAGCCGAGGATGGCGGCCACCAGTGCCTTCGGTTCGAGGTCGATTCCGAACAGGCCGTCCATCACCTCTCGGGTCCCGGGACCTTTGAACATGGCGTCGTCGCGGGGAAGGTCCGCTCGGAGGCTCCCGCCTTTCGAAACAAGAAGGAAACGGAGGCCGGCGCCATCGGGCATCTCAATGCGGAGGGAGTCCGGCCGCGCCACTCCGAAAACGACGCGTGTGGAGAAGCGGCCCCGCGGCCCGCTGAGCGAGATCCGCCCCGATGCGGACAAGCCGGTCGTCTGCTCGAGAAGGGAGATTTCCGCGGGTGTCGCGACGTGGCCCCGAGCGGCGCACCCCGAGACCGTGAGGGCCGCGAGAAGGCCCAGGCCGAGGGCCTTCAAGGCTTTTTCTGAGCCGCTCGGGACA
>JAYUUU010000169.1:0-4045 GCA_043754395.1 Vicinamibacteria bacterium | reverse complement strand
GTTCCGTAGCGCAAGTCCGGCATAACCTAGAAAGGAAATGCCCAATCGCCTCGTCATCGTTGAGTCGCCCGCCAAAGCCAAGACCATCAATAAATATCTTGGCAAGGGCTACACCGTTAAGGCCTCCATGGGCCATGTTCGAGATCTGCCCAAAAGCAAGCTGGGCGTCGACGTGGAGAACGGCTTCGAGATCGACTACGAGATTCTGCCCACCCGCAAGAAGATCATGGACGAGCTCAAGAAGGCCGCGAAGGACGCCGATGAAGTGTTCCTCGCCGCCGACCCCGACCGCGAGGGAGAGGCCATCTGCTGGCACCTGGCCCAGGAGCTGGGCGGCAAGAAGAAGACGAAGGGCAAGTCGAAGTTTCAGCGCGTGGTCTTCCACGAGATCACCAAAACCGCCATTCAGAAGGCCTTCGAACATCCCGAAGAGATCAATGCGCAGAAAGTCGATGCGCAGCAGGCCCGCCGCGTTCTCGACCGCCTGGTGGGATACAAAGTTTCGCCGATCCTCTGGGACAAGGTCCGCCGCGGTCTTTCTGCCGGCCGCGTCCAATCCGTTGCCCTGCGCCTGATCTGCGAACGCGAACGCGAAATCAAGGCGTTCGTGCCCGAGGAATACTGGTCGGTCACGGCCCTCCTGGACAGCGGCATGCCGCCGATCTTTCCGGCCGGCCTCTCGCGCAAAGACGGCGAGAAGATCGAGATCACGAACGAAGCCGATGCGAAGACGGTTCGCAAGGATCTCGAGAAGGCCGCGTATGTGGTCTCGAAGGTCACGCGGAAAGAGCGCAAGCGCTATCCCGTTCCGCCTTTCATCACCTCGAAGCTCCAGCAGGACGCTTTTCGCAGGCTTCGCTTCCCGGTCAAGAAGACCATGCAGGTGGCCCAGAAACTCTATGAAGGCCTCGAAGTGGGCCTCGATGGCAGCGTCGGTCTCATCACGTATATGAGAACCGACTCCACGCGCGTTTCCGATGACGCTCTCGTTGCGGTGCGGGGACATATCGGGTCTACCTACGGAGACGAGTACCTCCCTGAAAAAGCCATCCTCTACCGGACGAAGGAAGGCGCTCAAGACGCGCACGAGGCCATTCGCCCCACCGACCTGACCCTCACCCCGTCAAGCCTGCGCAAACACCTCGGCAAAGACGAGCTGGCGCTCTACGAACTCATCTGGAACCGCTTCGTAGCCTCGCAGATGAGGCCTGCGGTGTACGACGAAACCGCGGTGGAGATCACTGCGGGCGCTTATTTGCTGCGCGCTCGCGGCGCGGTGATGAAGTTCAAGGGCTTCCTCGCGGTCTACGAAGAGTCGATGGAAGAGGTGGCGAAGGCCAAGGCGAAGAAGGTCGAGGCCCAGGGTGGCCCGGCCGCTAACCTCGCCGAGGCCGATGCGGAACCCGAAGCCAAAGACGGCCTGCCTCCGCTCGAGGAAGGCCAGAAGCTCAAGCTTCAAAAGCTCGACACCGATCAGCACTTCACCGAACCGCCTCCGCGTTTTTCAGAGGCGAGCCTCGTGAAGGAGCTCGAAGAAAACGGCATCGGCCGCCCGTCCACGTACGCGTCGATCATCTCCACCATCGAAGCGCGCGACTACATCGAGAAACGCGATGGGCGTTTATGGCCGAGTGAGGTGGGCTTCCTCGTCACTGATCTTCTGGTCGAGAACTTCGAAGACATCGTCAACGTGGAGTACACGGCGGCGATGGAAGGCGAGCTCGACCAGATCGAAGAGGGGAAAGACACTCTCCTCAACACACTGAGCCAGTTCTGGAAGAAGTTCGAGAAAGACTTGAAGCTCGCGGCCAAGAAGATGCGCTCGGTCAAGGGTGTGGAAGAAAAGACCGACGAGATCTGCGACAAATGCGGCTCGGGGATGGTCATGAAGTGGGGCCGCTACGGCCGGTTCCTCGCCTGTTCGAACTATCCGGACTGCAAGACCACGCGCCAGCTCGCGGGAGCTGCCGAGGGCGCTCCCGAGGCTTCGGAAGAGGCTTTGTCGCAGCCTTGCCCCGAACATGGGGAGATGCTCGTGCCCCGCAAGGGCCGCTTCGGTTTCTTCCTTGCGTGCCCGAAGTATCCCGACTGCAAGGTCACGAAAAAGCTCGTGCGCGGGGCCGAGGGACGTCTTGAACTCGAGAAGCTGAAGCCCATCGAGAACGAGTTCTGTCCCGACTGCAAGAAGCCTCTCGCCTGGCGCAAAGGCCGTTTCGGAAACTTCATCGCCTGCTCCGATTACCCGACCTGCAAGTACATCAAGAAGAAAGAGGCCAAGGACATCGGCCTCCTCTGCCCACAGTGTCACGAGGGCCAGATCGTCGAACGCAAGGGCCGTTTCGGCAAACCGTTCTACGGCTGCCGCAAATACCCCACCTGCAAGTTCACCGCGTATCACCGGCCCATCGCCGAACCTTGTCCCAAGTGCGCGAAGCCGTACCTCCTTCAGAAGGACACGAAGAAGGAGGGCTGGCTCATCGCCTGCTCCGACGACGAGTGCGGCTACCAGCGGCCGCTCGAGGGCGGGACGCCCCAGTGGGCGATTGAAGCGGCCGAGGCTGCCGTGGTTGCCGCCGCCGCCAAAGAAGCGAAGGAAGCGGCAGCACTCGCGGCTTCGAATTGACGCCACGGGTTTGTGTCATCGGCGGAGGTCTCGCCGGCAGCGAGGCCACGTGGCAGCTCGCGAAACGCGGGATCGGCGTCGATCTTTTTGAGATGCGGCCGGTGCTCAAAACACCGGTGCATCAGACGTCCGATTTTGCCGAACTCGTGTGCTCGAACTCGCTGCGCGGGAACGATCTGGATCAGGCTGCGGGAATCCTGAAGGAGGAGATGCGCCGACTGGATTCGTTGATCGTGCGCATCGCTGACGAGGTTCGCGTGCCCGCCGGCAGCGCGCTTGCTGTGGATCGGGGCCTCTTCTCGCAGCGGATTACTGAAGAGATCACCAAACTCCCGGGTGTGGTGGTCCATCGTGAGGAGCGCAGATCCCTTCCCACCGAGCCGATCGCGATTGTCGCCACCGGACCGCTCACCTCCGACGCGCTTGCCGCGGACATCGCACGTTTCGTGGGCGACACGCATCTGCACTTCTACGACGCGGTGAGCCCGGTGATCGAGGCCGACAGCATCGACATGACCAGGGTGTTTCGGGCCTCGCGTTATCAGAAGGGCACCGACGATTACCTCAACTGCCCCATGGACGAGCCTGAGTACCGCGCCTTCTTCACCGAACTCATGGCCGCCGAATGTTCGGAAGTAAAGGACTTCGAGAAAGAGTTCTTCTTCGAGGGCTGCTTGCCGATAGAAGTAATCGCGAGCCGCGGACCCGAGACAATGAGGTTCGGGCCGATGAAGCCCGTGGGCCTCTTGAATCCCCACACCGGGCGGCGTCCCTTCGCGGTGGTTCAGTTGCGCCAGGACAACCTCGCGGCGAGCCACTTCTCGATGGTGGGTTTTCAGACGCATTTGAAATGGCCCGAACAAAAGCGCATTTTCCGGATGATTCCCGGCCTCGAAAATGCTGAGTTCATTCGCTTCGGCATGATCCATCGCAACACGTACATCAATGCGCCGAAGACGCTCAACCCGACGTTCGAGGCGCGCGCTCGGCCCGGCCTCTTCTTCGCGGGCCAGATGAGCGGCGTCGAGGGTTATGTCGAATCCGCCGCATCCGGCCTTTTGAGCGGTATCGCGGCGGCGGCTCGCGCCCAAGGCCAGGAGCCCGAGGCGTTCCCGGTCGAAACCGCGATGGGGGCCCTTGGCCGCTACATTTCGGGCAGCGACCCGAAACACTATTCGCCCACGAATATCGCCTTTGGCCTTTTCCCTGAACTCGCCGAGAACATCCGCGATAAGCGCCAGCGTCGTCGGGCCCTCTCGGAACGCGCTCTGATTTCGCTCAAGGCATTCATGGAGCGCGAGGAAAAAAATCCGACAGATGCCGTGGCTCCGGTCGTAGCATGAGCCATGCGGGACGAGATTGAGCGGTTCGTAGCTTCGCTCGCCAACGAGCGCAACGCTTCTCCCCACACGCTGCGCGCCT
>JAYUUU010000168.1:0-3964 GCA_043754395.1 Vicinamibacteria bacterium | reverse complement strand
GCTGGGGGAGCGGCGTTGCTCGGGGTTTTGCAGAACGGACACGCCGGCGCGCGGTCGGAGATGCGCTTGCCGCAGGAGGGACAGGAGACGAGCATGCCTCAAGCATCTCACTGCTTCGTCATCTTTGCTCGGGAGCACGTCTCATGCGACGCCCGGTCACGGGGAGGGTGGCGAGCTCCGGCGGGAGGGGCGCAGGGCCCCTTTTCTCCCTTTCGCACCGCCTAAGACACGACTATCCCGCTCTGGTAGGCAACCCAGAGGGCGGCGACCATGATCGCGAAGATCACGATTGCCCAAAGCGCGCCGAGAGGCGCTCGCCTTCGGTCATTCTCGGAAATCGCTTCGCGGGGATAGCCGCGCAGGAACAACCAATAGGCCACGTACGCCGCAAGCGCGCCGACGAGCGCGTAGGTCAACCAGCTGCGCGTCAGTTCCCCGATGACGAAGTAGCCGGGGAGGAGCGTCACGAGCGTGCTCGCGACCAGGGTGCGGAAGACCAGGAAAGCAATGAGCCCCGGGAGGGCGGCGATCACGGACACGAACATGCCTCCCATTGGACCCTCCGAGAAGAAGTGGGTCAAAACGGCGAAGACAACTGCGCCGGCGAGCAACAGCCATTCCGCGGTTCTGCGCCATCGTTGCGGGACTCGCTCGAGCCCGTAAACCAACGCAGGGCCCGCCACGACGGACCCAGTAGACCGATCCCCATGCCGGCGACGAGAGGGTGAAGCATGCGTGATCCTGGAAAGTCTCGACGATACGCCTCACTTGATCGGCTGCGCCAAAGCGCATACATTCCCCGCCATGCTTAAGGACGTCAGGACCAGGCGCGTGCCGATCGCGTCAGGGCGGAACCTGGCCGCCGCGGTTCTTTTATCCGCCTTGACCGCCGGCTGCGGAGACTCGAGCCCTCAGTTGCGCGGATACTGGGTGGACACTTTCAACACGCGTCTCGAAACACGCGCCCAGATCACGCGCGTGGTGGAGGCCGCAAGGGACAGCCACGCGAACGCCCTCTTCGCCCAGGTCCGCCGGCGCGGCGACGCGTGGTACGTCGACTCCCTGGAGCCCCCGCCGGACTTCCTTCCCTTCGAGGCGGGTCTCGATCCGCTCCGCGAGCTGATCGCGCAAGCACACGCCCAGGACCCACCGATCGAGGTCCACGCTTTCGTCATCACCGGCGCCCTCTGGAATAAGAATCCCACCCTTGCGTCGGGGCCCGACACGGGCCGGCCTCTCGACCCGCAGCACGTGTTCAACCGGCATGGAGGGTACGACCCGGTCACGCGAACGATCGTGTCCGGACCCTTAAACTGGCTGACCCGGACGAGGGACACGACGGCGCCCGGAATCACGTTCAACGGCTACCGTTTCGGCAACGAGTTCTGGATGGATCCCGGCCATCCGGACGCAGCGGCCTACACCGCCGATGTGCTCGGTCACCTGGTCGAGCGGTATGCGCTCGACGGCCTGCACCTGGACCGCATCCGCTATCCCGAGTATTCGGGCGCCGGGCAGAGCCCGCTCGGCGGGGCGAGTGTGGGCTACAACGACACCAGCGTGGAGCGTTTCCAACGCCACTTCGGGATACCGATCGGCTCCCCGCCGCCCGCGCCGGGCGAAGCACGGTGGGCGCAGTGGCGCCGCGATCAGGTGAGTGCCCTCGTCCGCCGCATCTACCTCACGGCGGTGGCGCGCCGTCCGCAGATCGCGGTGTCGGCTGCGCTCATCGCCTTCGGGGGAGGCCCCGAGCGCGAGGAGGAGTGGCCCACGCGCGCAGAGGCGTACTGGCGTGTGTACCAGGACTGGCGTGCCTGGACGGAGGAAGGCATCCTCGACATTGCCATACCCATGGTCTACAAGCGCGAGCACGTGCCCGTGCAGCAGACTGACTACGACGTCTGGCTCGAGTGGACGAAGAGCCATTCCTACTCGCGCGCGGTGGCTATCGGTCAGGGCGCGTTCCTCAACGGGATCGAGGGGACGCTGCGGCAGACTCGCCGTGCCCTCGCACCAGCACCCCCGGGCCAAGCCACAGCGGGCGTCGTCTTCTTCTCCCTGGCCAACTCGAATGTGGCGGTGAGTGCCAACCCTTTTGCTCAGCCGCTGGTCGCAGACACTGTCCGCCGGCCGGAAGGCGATTTTTCCGCGGCCCTGGTCACGGGGCGCAGCGCCGACTGGAGAGAGGCCTTCGAGGCAAGCGACCTCGCTCCGGTCTTCGGCGCGCGCGTCCGCGCCCCTTCGCTGTCGTGGAAAGTCCTGCCCGTGCTTGGGCACCTGAGCGGCTTCGTGCGCCTGGGGGGTGCCCCCGCCGACACGGTGGCCGTCGTGGTCGAGAAGGTGGGGACGCGCACCGGGGCGGGCCGCCATCGCGTGGAGACGCGGACCGATGGGAGTGGCTTTTACGGCGCGCTCGACCTCGAGCCGGGCGAGTATCAGGTGAGCGTCACCGCACCCGGGCAGTCGCGGAGCGGGGTGGTCAGGGTCGAGCCCGGGCGTGTGGCGCGACTGGATCTGGCGCCCTAGACGCCCAGAGCCCGAGGATTCCTCGCGGGGTTGACAGGCTTCTCTCGCTGGGGTTCAGCGGAACGAGGCGTCACCCTCGGAGCCCAAAAGAAGCCGTTCAACGCCTCGATTCGATCAAGGTGGCCACCCGCCCCCGTGCTCCGAGCCTCCAGTGACTCTCCGGCAGTACCGCCCGTTCGAAGTCGGCGAGCGCCCGGTCGAGTGGCTCACCCAGGGCTCGCCGAGCCCGAAGATACGTGAGGGCGCTGATTACCGAGACGAAGGGGGCGAAGACGACGAAGGACAGTGCGAAGAGTATTCCGAGGGAGCCAATCGCCACCTCTTTCGGAAACCACCTCGACAGAATGACGAAACCGAGGCTTCCAACCACCCCGATGGTCACCCCCAGACCCACGAGGAGGGCGCGGAGGGGACCGATATGAGCGCCGCCCGCGTTCAATTCGGAGCAACGTTTTATAGCCTGCTTCCCCGCAAGTCCCTCGACCACGGCGACCGCGCCAAACAACTGTAGCGATCGCGCGGAACCGGTGCGTGCCAGATAGGCGATCATCGCGATTTGCGGTGCGTTCGGGATCAGCACGACGGCAAGGACCCGCCAGATCGCGATGTCTGATCCATCATCGCCGCCGAGGGCAGCCACAAGAGGGCGGATGGCGATCTGCCACAGTCCCGCGAACACGAACAACCCCATGAGAGGGAAGACGGCGCGCACATAGGCGCGCAGTCGCGGTCGGAAACGCTGTCCGAGAGTCTTCACGTCGATGGGTTGGAGAGGAGCGACGATCGCCTGCATCACCGCGGGTACGACCGCGCCCTGTAACAGAAGTATCCCGGGGCCGACGGTCATCAGGACGGCGGCCGTCACGAAGGTAAGACCGTAGGCGCGCGGCACAAAGGTCGTACCGTAAACGAAGGCCAGCGCGTTTGCCGCGGAGAAGAGCCCCAGCACCAGAACGGGCGAGAGCCCAAGCACAGACGCAGAAAGAAACGCGCGGGCATGGTGGAGGAACATGAACATGCCCTCCTCGAAAAATGCCGCGGTCGTTTGAGCCTTGGCCGAAAGCATCTCCGTGAACGCGCCGGCACTCGCGGGCCGGCTCGCGGGGTTTTTCGCGAGCCCCCGCATCAAGAGCGCGCCCGCTTCCTTTGGAAGCTCGGGCCGTAATTCGCGGACCGGGCGAGGAGTCTTGGAGACATGCGCAACCAGTAGTGCGTCGGCGGTGCCCGAGAACGGCAGGACCCCGCTCAACAACCGATAGGCGATGACCGCGAGGCTGTAGACGTCGGAATGCGCGGTGAGGGGCAGGCCGCGGCACTGCTCGGGCGACATGTACGCAGGCGTTCCGACGATCGCACCCATGTGGGTGGCGTTCTCTGCGTGATCGACCGTTGCGGTCGTTGGAACGCTGGGGCGGGAGAGGGTGGCGTCGTCCTCTGC
>JAYUUU010000167.1:0-5141 GCA_043754395.1 Vicinamibacteria bacterium | reverse complement strand
GCCTCGACCTCGCGCGTCCTCTCCGGCGTGTCGCGCCTCAGGGCGAGCGACCACACCGACGTGTCGACGAGGACGCTCACGCCCGTTCACGCTCTTTCTTGTGATCGTAATTTGGCGACCAATCGAGCTTGCCGAAGAGTTCCAGGACCTTCTTCTGCTTGCGGCGCTGCACGAACTCGTTCAACGCGATCGTGACGGCCTCGCGTTTAGTCTTCTTGCCCGACGCGGCAAGGGCTTCGTCCAAGAGGGTGTCGTCGATGTTTAGGTTCGTGGCCATGTGTGGGCTCCTGTGTGGGAGTTTACACAGCAATACGAACGTCGCGGAAGCTGGTTTCGCGGAAGCTAACGGACAGCTCGCGCTAGGCCCCGGCTTTCGCCGGGGTGACGTGGGTGTCCAACCTGCTTGGTAGTTGGAAATGGCTCGGGGTTGCGTTGCCCTACCCAGTTCTTTTTCCCTCACGTCACCCCCGGGCGCGCAGCCTGGCCTCGGGCCACGTAGCCAATCCGTTCGTCGTGCGCAGACCGGGGGGCTAGCGCGCGCTGTCCGTTGGCATCCGCGCAACCATGAACCCCGCTCCCACCCGCGAAACTACCAACCCCCGCTACCAGGCGCGGACCTCTCCTCACCCGCGGCTGATAATCTTCTCGCGTGCTCAGCGATCCCGGCTACAAGTTTTGTCCCAAGTGCGGGTGCGCGCTTAGCCGGCGGCGGTTGAAGGAGTTCGAGCCTGAGCGGCTCGTCTGTACCGGGTGCCTGTTCGTGATGTACCTGAACCCCAAAGTCGCGGCCGGAGCGGTGGTCGAGCACAAGGGCGGCATCGTCCTCCTTCGTCGCGAGATCGATCCACGCGCCGGGTTCTGGGTCCACCCCGGCGGTTTCGTGGACCGAGGTGAAACGCTCGAACAGGCGGCGAAGCGCGAGACCCGCGAAGAAGTGGGGCTCGATGTCGAGATCGGTTCGCTGCTCGGCGCCTTCTCTTTCGAGGACAGCGAAGTGGTGGTGGTGAGTTTCGCCGCGCGGGCGATTTCAGGCGAGCCGATGGTGGGCGACGAGAGCCTCGAGGTGCGAACTTTCGACCCGCGGGACATCCCGTGGGAGGAGCTCGCTTTTCCCAGCACGCGCCTGGCCCTCAAGGAATACCTCCGCACGACCGACGCGCGACCGGTGCCGGCCGACCGTGCGCCGACCATCGAGATTGGCGACCTCGCGTCGATCAGCGCCGGTTTGTCACGACTGGGCTCCAGGCTCAACACGCCCCAGGGCCGCGCCGGTCGATCCGGACGCCGACACAGCGGAGAATTGCCCCCGCGAAGCAAACCAGGCCCGGAAGGCACGCCCGGAGTGGAGCTTGCCTCGGAGCGGAGCCGCCTCGACACTCTTATGGATGCCCGCGCCGCGGCCTTCAAGTCAAAGGATGCGCGCACGGGGTCGATCGTCTACCCGCAGCTCATCGAGGTTCTCCGCGAGGCGCGGCGTTACAAGGAGGCTCTGATGGTGGCGGAGGAGGGCCTGGCCCTCACGCATGATCCGCTGATCGCCCGTCTCGCCGACGAAACCGCGCACGAACTCGCGGCCGCCGAGCAGGACCGCTGCTGAGGGGGGCCGCGGGACTTCGCGATAAAGGAGGTTGGGAGAGGCGGCGCGCCACCCTTAAACTCACTACATGCGAATTGTGAAGACACTCTCGAGCCTTGCCTCCATTCTGACTCTCGCCCTTCTCCTCCCTGCTTGTGGTTCGGAACCCTCGGACGGGACGGTCACCATCGAGGAGATCGTCGTTGGAACCGGGGCCACGGTGGTGAGCGGCGATACTGTCACCGTCACCTACGTGGGAACACTCACGAACGGAACACAGTTCGACGCCAACTCCATCGGCTTCACGACGAGAATCGGCGTCGGCGCGGTGATCAAGGGATGGGACCAGGGGATCATCGGCATGCGGGTGGGTGGCAAGCGCCGCCTGACCATTCCCCCCAATCTCGCCTACGGCTCGCAGGCGACGGGCTCAATCCCCGCGAACTCCACGCTCAAGTTCGATATCGGTCTGCTCGCGATCGCCGGCAAGTGATTTGAAACCGGCTTCGCTCCGGTTTCTTTTCCGGTCCTAGGTTCCCGTGCACGACATCATCGTCTGGATCCAGGACGTCGCGGTTCCGAAGCTCGGATGGTTCGGAATGTTTCTCGTTGCGGTAGCCGATTCGTCTTTCGTGTCGCTGCCCGAAGTGAGCGATCTCCTGATCGTCACGGGCGCCGCCAAAGAGCCCGGGATCGCCTGGGAGTTCGTCCTCGCCACCGCCCTTGGCTCGGTGGTGGGGTGCCTGTTGCTCTACGAAGTGGGGAGGAGGGGCGGCGAGAAACTCGCCACCCGTTTTGTCTCGCCCCAGAAACTCTTCAAGGCTGAGATGATGCTCGCCCGCTACGGCGCTTTCGCGATCGCCGTCCCGGCACTTTCGCCCCCGCCCATGCCCTTCAAGGGTTTTGTCCTCGCAGCCGGCATCTTCGCCATGCCGCGCGCGCAGTTCATGGCCACGGTCTTCTTCGCCCGCGGCCTGCGCTACGTCGTATGGGCGCTCTTGGGCGCCACCTATGGAGATGAGGCCATCGGATGGGTGAAGAACCTCGATGTCTGGGTCGAGAACCATCTGCCCGTAGTACTCGCATTCGTGGCCGTGTTCATTGTGGGCTTTGTGATGTGGTGGCGCAGCCACCAGCACGAAATGCCGAAGCAGACGTCTGAATGACGAGACCGGCTTTTGTGTTGACGGGCGGGCAGCACATAATCGGACCGAGCACTCCAAACGCGAACTCCAACAATTTGAACGAGGTGTAGGCATGAGCCGTTCTCTCCGAGCGACCGTCGCGAGCCTGGCATTGATCGTCGTTTCGGCGGTGGCCGGCGGAGCCTTCGGGCCCGCGGCCGAAGCCGCGGATACGCGCGAGGTTCACCTCAAGCGCTACTCCGAGATTCTCGCCGCCATCGAGTCGAATTACGCCGAGGAGGTAGACGCGAGCAAGCCCGTGGCCGCCTCGATCCGCGAGATGCTGCGCACCCTCGACCCGCATTCCAACTTTTTTGAGATCAGCGAATTCTCGAAGATGCAGGAGCGTCAGAAGGGGGCCTACTTCGGCCTCGGCATCACCATCGTGTCCATCGAGGGCCAGATCACGGTGGTTTCGCCTTTCGAAGGGTCGCCCGCCCATCGCCTGGGGATCCGCGCCGGCGACATCATCGTCGGAATCGAATCCGAGAACGCGCGCGGGATGGACATCGATGACGTGGTGAAGCGCCTCCGCGGCCCCAAGGGTTCGCAGGTGAAAATCCGCCTCGAGCGCGAGGGTTACGCCCAGCCCCTTGAGTTCACCGTGGTTCGCGACGAGATTCCCCTCCACTCCGTGCCCTACGCCTTCATGGTGGCGAAGGACGTGGGCTACATCCGTCTCGTGGACTTCAACGAGACCACGGCGTGCCGCCCTTCCGAACCCTCCACCTGCGAGCGCGAACTGGAGCGAGCGCTACGCGTGCTCAAGGAGCAGGGCGCCACCTCGTATGTCCTCGACCTGCGCGACAACCCGGGCGGCCTTCTCGACATGGCCTTCGCGGTTTCGAACCTCTTCCTCAAGAAGGGGCAGATGGTCGTCTACACGAAGGGCCGCTTCAAGCGCGATGAGTCGAGCTACATCACCGAGACCGACTCTCAGTGGTCGCAGACACCTCTTGTGGTGCTCACCTCCCGTCATTCGGCTTCGGCCTCGGAGATCGTGGCCGGCGCCATTCAGGATCACGACCGCGGCCTCATCGTGGGCGAACGGACGTTCGGCAAGGGTCTGGTGCAGACGATCTGGCCGCTTCGCAGCGTCCGCGGATACGCTTTGAGCCTCACCACCGCGCGCTACTACACGCCTTCGGGCCGTTCAATCCAGCGCGAGTACGGCGGCGACACGACTCTCGAGGACTACCAGGCTCCGAAGGAGCGCAGCGCCTGCGAGGCCGAGGGCAACGATCCGCGGCTCACCGATGCGGGGCGTCGAGTGTTCGGTGGCGATGGCATCGCTCCCGACACCTGCTCTGAGCCCTTGAAGCCGGGGCCTCTCGTGGCGCGGCTGCAGTCGCGGCAGGCGTTTGTGAACTTCGCGCGCCGTTTCGAGTCGGCGGAGGTAGCGGCTGCGACATCCGTGGCGGGTGCCGGCTCGCGCGCAACCGTGGGCAGCGACAAGGTGCGCCCGATCGGCCCGGACTTCAAGGTGACTTCGGAGATCGTGCGTGAATTCGCGGAGTTCCTCAAGTCCGAGAACTTCGTGGTCGACCCCAAGGAATTCGAGGAGAACCGCCAGGCGGTGGAGGCGGAGATTCTCGAGGAGACGATGCGCCAGATCTTCGGTGAGGGCGCCGCGCGAAAGCGGCTCTACGCCCAGGACCCTCAGCTCAAGAAGGCGATCGAGAGCATCCCGATGGCGAAGCTGCTGTTGAAGGACCCGCAGCGCTACATCTCCGAGACGGCCACGAAGCGCGCCGCGAAGTAGGTCGCTTGTTGGCGTTGCGGCGAGCGACCTAAAGAGGGTATCCTCCACGTCCCTCACGGGGCTTCGCTAAGCCCCAATTGTCGTTCTGAAGCGGCGTTTCAAGCCGCGGATGGTGCAAAGCCGGAGTGGTGGAATTGGCAGACACGCACGTTTGAGGGGCGTGTGGCGCAAGCCGTGCGGGTTCAAGTCCCGCCTCCGGCACCATCGTCTAGTTGGGGGGGCGTTGAACGACCCCGCCCCCCAAACCCCCGTCGCGGCGGGCGAAGTGAATTCGGCCTGCGCTCTGTGCAGACACGCGTCGAAACAACCGCGCCCCCCACACCCGTCGCGCGGGCGGGAGTGCTCCCGCCTCCGCTCAGCGCGGCCGCACACGCTCTCCGCCCATTGGGCCGCGCGTCATTGCGAGTCGGTTCACGGATCAAGCTCCGTGACTGTAGAGGGAAACCCCACGTCGTCATCGCGAGGAAGCTCATCGAACGAGGGCAACGAAGCGATCTCTCAACCTTCGTAGTGGTGGCCCGCGTGGCCGGCCATCGAGGGTGCGCGCCGCGGCGTGGAGCGCGAAGCCTGGCCCCGGGCCACGTCGGCTGCGTCGGCACTGGGTTCTCGAAACGATGGA
>JAYUUU010000166.1:0-3971 GCA_043754395.1 Vicinamibacteria bacterium | reverse complement strand
TCGGCCGGACGCGGAGCAATGGTCTGCGAAGCGCTAACCGGCCGCGGCGCGGGCGCCTTCGGTTCGGGCTCCAGGAAGAAATCCCGAACACGACTCACGACCTTATTGAAGACACTCATCGCTTGGGCTGTTTGTCGGGATTTTCTCTTGGCTTACATCGCAGAGAGGGGACGAAGGGAGTGTAGCAAGCCGGCCAAAGCTTCTGTCAACCGAGGCGCCGCAGGAATCCTTGTCAAAGTTTTCCCAAAAAAACCGGACCCGGTCCGGAATCGGATAGGCGAAAATAAGACGAATGTACTCCGAGCTTCATTCTTCGTCCGCCTTTTCGTTTCTGAGGGGGTCTTCAACCCCTGAAGATCTGGTGGCTCATGCCGCCCGAATGGGATACGCAGCCATCGGCCTTGCGGATCGTGATGGTCTTGCCGGCGCGCCGCGCTTTTTCCAGGCGGCGAAGAAGGCGGGCGTGCGCCCCATCGTGGGCGCCGAGGTGTCTTTGCCCGACTTATCGAATGCAGACCGGCGGTTGACGCTTTTCGTGGAGAGCCGCGAGGGTTATCGCAACCTCAGCCGTCTTCTGACCGCGCGGGCCCCCTTTGCCTCACCCCTCGCAGACGGCCTGGGTTGCGGCTTCGAAGAGCCGGAAGGGCTCAAGGGCCTCGTGGCCCTCTCCGCAGACGCGGCGACGGTCGAGGCGCTCACCCCGCTTTTCGGCAAGGAAAGAACCTTCGTCGAGGTGCAGCGCCACCTCACGAGAGAGAGCCATCGTGAGGCTCTCGCTCTCCTCGATCTCGCCGATGCGCGCGGTCTTCAGGCCATCGCCACCAACGGCGTTCTCCATGCGAAGCCACCGGGACGCCGCCTTGTCGATGTCTTCACTTGCCTCAGGAATCACACCACGCTGTCCCGCGCGGGTCGTCTTCTCTCCGAGAACGCCGAGCGTCATTTGAAGCGGCCGGCGGATATGCAGTCGCTCTTCGCGGATCGGCCCGACGTGCTTCGCAACACCGAGGCTTTGTCCGATCGGCTGCGCTTCACCCTGAGCGATCTCGGCTATCGCTTTCCCGACTATCCGCTGCCTTCTGGAGAGACGAACGATTCGTTCCTGCGCGCCATCACGGTGGCGGGTGCGCATAACCGCTATCGCCCTTATCACGACAAGGCCCGCGCTCAGATCGAGAAGGAGCTTGGGGTCATCGCCAAGCTTGGCCTCGCCGGCTATTTCCTCATCGTGTGGGACCTGATGCAGTTCTGCAAGGCCGAAGGCATTCTCGCCCAGGGCCGTGGGTCGGCCGCGAACAGCGCGGTTTGCTACAGCCTCGGCATCACCGCGGTCGATCCGGTGGGCATGGAGCTTCTGTTCGAGCGGTTTCTCTCCGAGGAACGCGGCGAGTGGCCCGACATCGATATCGACCTGCCCTCGGGCGACCGTCGCGAGAAGGTCATCCAGCACGTCTACACGAAGTACGGTCCGCATGGAGCGGCGATGACCGCGAACGTCATCACCTATCGCGAGAAAAGCGCTTCGCGGGAGATCGGCAAGGTCCTCGAGCTGCCCGACGACATGGTCGAGGACGTCTCGCGGCAGATGCGGCGGTTCGAGTGGCACGACACGAAGGACACATTTGACGCGCGTCTCGAACGCGCCGGGGTGGACCGCTCAGATCTTCGGTTGAAGGTCTTCGCGCGCCTCTTTCATGACATCCAGGATCTGCCGCGCCATCTCGGCCAGCACTCGGGCGGGATGATCGTGGCCCAGGGCCGGCTTGATGAAGTGGTGCCGCTTCAGCCCGCGTCGATGCCCGGCCGCACCATCGTGCAGTGGGACAAGGAAGACTGCGCCGATCTCGGCATCATCAAGGTCGATCTGCTCGGCCTCGGGATGATGGCGGCGCTTTCGGACACGATATCGATCCTGTCGAGCACCGGTGTCGAGGTCGACATCGCCCATCTGCCTCAAAACGATCCCAAGACCTACGCGCAGATCTGTGCCGCCGATACCGTCGGCGTCTTTCAGATCGAAAGCCGCGCTCAGATGGCGACGCTGCCGCGGATGAAGCCCGATCATTTCTACGACCTCGTGGTCGAGGTGGCGATCATCCGCCCCGGGCCCATCGTGGGTCAGATGGTCCACCCCTATCTCGATCGCCGCGCCGGCCGGAAGCCCGTGGAGTACGCGCATCCCTCCCTCGAGCCCATCCTCAAACGCACTCTGGGCGTGCCGCTCTTTCAGGAGCAGCTCCTGCGAATGGCCATGACCGTCGCCGATTTCACCGGAGGGGAAGCCGAAGAACTCCGGCGAGCCATGGGTTTCAAGCGGTCCGAAAAGCGTATGGCCGAGATCGAGGCCAAGCTGCGAACGGGGATGGCACGAAACGGCATCGAAGGCCCGGTGCAGGACCAGATCGTGAAGTCGATCGCGTCCTTCGCGCTCTACGGCTTCCCCGAGTCGCACGCGGCGAGCTTCGCTCTCCTCGCCTACGCGAGTGCTTATTTGCGCGCCCATCATCACGCCGCCTTCGTCTGCGCCCTTCTCAACAATCAACCGATGGGCTTCTACCACCCGATGACCCTGGTGAAAGACGCGCAACGTCACGGCGTGAAGTTCCTGCCCGTTGACGTAACCAGGAGTGAAGTCGTCTGCACCATGGAGGCGGCGACCCGCCCCTCGCACGAATCTTCGGAGCGCGATTCACTCGCGCTCACGAAGCGCCTTTCCGAGGTTCGGCTGGGGCTCAACTACGTGACCAGCCTGCGCGCGCCTGCGGCGGCGGCTGTTGTTGAGGAGAGGGCCCGGCGGCCGTTCGCTTCGATCGAAGACTTCACCCGGCGCACGAAACTTCATGCGGATGAACTGGAGCGTCTCGCCTCGATCGGCGCCTTCGCCGCCTTCGACCGCACCCGCCGCGACGCCCTCTGGCAGGTGGCAGCGCTAGGCCGCGCGCCAGGCCCGCTGTTTGAAACCCCGCAGCCCTCATTGCCGCCGCCCGTGCACCTACCAAGCCATTTGGACCGGTCGTCATTGCGAGGAAGCTCATCAAACGTAGGCGACGAAGCAATCCCCCCGTTGGACCGCTCGTCATTGCGAGGAGCCAGTTCGTTCTTGTACGGCGACGAAGCAACCCCCTCGCTTTCACTATTACCCCCCATGTCCACCCTTGACCGTCTGCGCGCCGACATAATGGGGACCGATCTCACCATCGGCCCCCATCCGGTCGCCCGCTTCCGAGACATGCTGAAAGCGGCGAGCGTCCTTCGTGCAGTCGACCTTCCGCATCGCCGCGATGGCGACTTCGTGCGCGTGGCGGGTGCTGTGATCTGCCGCCAGCGTCCGGGCACCGCCAAGGGTTTCCTCTTCCTGACTCTCGAAGACGAAACCGGCCTCGTCAACGTCATCGTCCGCCCGGATCAGTTCGACCGTTTCCGCGAACGGCTCACGAACGCCCCGCTTCTGCGGATCGACGGGGTCCTTCAGTCGAAAGAGGGAGTCACCGTGCGGGCCATGAACGTGAGCCTTATCAATGAAGAGCCGAGCGAAGCCCTGCCCCGGATTCCCGTGCGGAATTTCCGGTGAACCATCGAAATGGTATTCAAATGGTAGAGTCGTGGCATGAAGACGACCATCGACAAAGCGGGCCGGGTGGTCATCCCGGTGGCCCTCCGGGAAAGGGCTGGCCTTGCTCCCGGCGTCGAGATCGACGTCTCGGTGAGCGAAGGGGGCGATATAACGATCTCCCGTCCGGTGGCCCCTCCGAAGCTGGTGAAGGTCTCGGGGATCACCGTCGTGCGGGCACAGACGAGGAACCCGCCGAAGATCGACGTCGACAGACTGATCCGCGAGGAGAGAGACCGCTGGCCGCTCTAAAGAAGGTTTTTCTCGACACGAACGTCTTCGTGTCGGGTCTGCTGGAGGTTTCCGCCGACTCTGCCTGCCGCGCGATCCTCGAAGCACTCGCGTCGCGTCGCCTCCGCAC
>JAYUUU010000165.1:0-4417 GCA_043754395.1 Vicinamibacteria bacterium | reverse complement strand
GCGGCGACCCTCGCCGCGACCAACGGCCGGATCTCCGCGCATGTTTTGGGGCTGGGCTTCAGCCTGCCCCCGGATTCATTACGCTGCCCGCACATGTTCGGGGCCCATCTGCCGCGGTCGTTCAAGGGCAACCTGGTCGCGGAGCTGAAGAAGCGAAACATCTACGTCAGCCAGCGCGAGAGCGCCCTTCGTTTCGCGCCTCACCTGTGGGTGGACGATCACGATGTCGCGAGGCTCCTCGGAGCCCTTGACGAACTGGTCCGGTGATCAGACCGGCGTGCGCGCGCGAATAGCGACGCGCATCGCGGTAAGGGCGTTGGGAAAGGCGCGGTCAATCGCGAGCGACGGGCCGACGAGAAAGCGCGGCAACAACGAACCCGCCTTGAAGCCGAGGCTCAACAGATAAGCGAAGCCGTTCACGGGCGCGAATTCGGGCCGGCCGACAAAACCCGCCTGGCGCCACGCCGCTTCGTCCACCCTTGACGCGATCGCGCGCGTGACCCCGGCGTCTCCATCGAAAGGCGCCTTCGAATCCCCTTTCTGAAACGGGCGGGCCGGGTCGAGGCCAAGGGTCGCTCCCTCCTGATGCAGGAAGCGGTAGATGGGAAAGGAGAAAGGCGAGACCCAGGGCTCAACCACCTTCAGTTCGCCACCCGGCTTGAGCACCCGGGCCACATCGCGGAAGAACACGATCGGAGTGGAAAGGTGATGGACGAAATCGACGCCCACCACGGCGTCGAAGCTCCCGTCGCGAAAAGGTAGAACCTGAGCGTCGGCTACGACGTCATTCCAGGGCGCGGCGATCAGATCGAGGGAGATCCATTTGAGATCGGGGCGTTTCAGACGCGCGTGAGGAGCGAAGAGGCCGGGCCCCGCACCCGCCTCCAGCACACGAGCGTTCGGCTTCAGACCGTCGAGGAGAAGGTCGAACCAGACGCCGTATACATCGGCGAGAACCGCCTTCGCACCGAAGATCCGGCGGTGCTCGCGCAGAAGGTCGATACTCATCCCTCCATCTTCTCCCCAGGCTGAGCCTCGATGACACCGTCACGGATCCGCACGCGACAAGGCCGCACCGCGGCCCCGCGGCCGGCCTTCACCTGACCGGTGGGCACGTCCACCATCCAGCCATGCCAGGGACAGACGAGGGTTCGGCCGCGAAGTTCTCCGCGGGAGAGCGGGCCCCCAAGGTGCGGACAGCGATCCTCAAACGCAAACACTTCGCCCGCGACATTCGCGATCGCGACGCGGGGGGAGCCATCCAAGAAACGGTGTTCGACAAGGCCGCCCTCGCGAAGATCCGCCGCCGGGCACACGGCCGTGAACGGCCGCGGCGCGGCGCGGGCCGGCGTCCCTGCCTCGGAACGAACGTCGCTCGAGACCGAGGCCGCAGCCTCGAACTGAATCGGTATGCCATCCGGGCTCACCACGGTGGCTCCAAAAGTCACTGCATCGGCGAGCCTGTGTTCCGAGGGCGGCACTCGCGATTGGGCGCCAAGCGCAAGGGCCTTCCGAGTGGCCCGCTCCACATCCTCGACCTCGAAAGTCAGGGAGAGAACGCCTCGATAGGGCGCGCGAACGCGGTCACGCAGATCGCGGGCATCCGCAACGCCCTCTCCTTCATAAGCGACGATCCCGACGCGCCCGCCCGCGGCCTCGGTACCGGAGAGGAAACTCATGCGGAGGCGCGTGCCCAAAGGCAGATGCAGCGCTTCGATGAGTTCGCCTTCGATCACGGTTGGAGCGGCCGGCACGAGATCGAGCACATCGCAATAGAACGCCTCGGATCGGGCAAAGTCTTTCACGATCTGCGTGGCGGCGGCGACCTCGGTGAAGGGCGATTCGCGTCCGCTCCGGCCCATCGCGATACGAGGGACACCGGCCATCTTGGCGAGGGCGATCTTGACGCCATCCTCCGTGGCTGCATGGGCCTCGGTGGCGATCGCACCCTGGCCCCAGGGAACCGCATAGTCGACCGGGGGGGCGAGAAACTCGAAGCCGCTCGCAACGAAACGGGCGTACTGACCCCGCACGTCATCGGTGAAGAAATCGAGATTCTTAACGTGGCCGTAGTCGTAGGGGCGCGCCCCTTCATTGATCCGTTCCCCCGAACCATCGCCCATGCAGACGAGGCGTACCGCCCCCACTTGGGTTCCGGGCTGCTGGAGGTCGATGCCGAGGATCGGCGTTTTTGAGGCAAGCCCCAGGCTCGCAACACTTGCATCGGCGGACACACGCCACTCCGCGATCACCTTCATGCCGAGAAGGCCGGAGTACAAAGCCACGGAGCGGGACAGATCGCGCACCGACACCGTGACTCTCCGAATTTCGCCGCGATCCATGATCTTGCGGGGGGAGCTTATTCGACGGCCTTGCCGACACGCGGCGACGGAGGCCCGAACGCCACCTTCAGGTCTATCGCCTTCTTCAGTCGAGCCATGTAATCGCGGTGCGACACCTCGATCGTCCCGAACTGGCGAAGGTGCTCCGTGAGGTACTGAACCTCGAGGAGACCGAAGCCGCGGTCAATAAGCCGGCGGATGAGTGAAACAACCGCGACTTTGGAAGCGTCCCTCGCCCGGTGAAACTTCGACTCGGCGAAGAAGGCTCCGCCGATCGCGAGGCCGTACAGCCCGCCCACGAGTTGACGGCCGTGCCAGACCTCGGCCGAATGCGCGACGCCCCGGTCGTGCAATTCCCCGTAAACGCGGTGAAATTCCTCGCTGATCCACACCGGCCGGCCCGAAGCGCACCCCTTCATCACGTCGCGAAACACCGTGTCGAACGTGACGGCGAACTTTCCGCTCGCGAGTGTCCTTTGAAGACGCCGCGGAACATGGGCAGCTTCAAGGGGGATGACCGCGCGGACTTTCGGACGGTGCCAGGTGATGACATTTGGGTCCGCGTACGCCATGGGGAAGAGACCCTGCGGGTAGGCGTCAAGCACCATCCTGACCGTGAGTTCCGGGGTGACCGCGACCACATCCATAACGGGCATGAGGTTACAGTCCCCGTCCCTCCGATATGCTCTCGTGGTCGTGCTTCGCCCTTCATGCTGATCGCCACCCTCCTCGCCCTCCAAACCGCTGCGCCGGAGGTGTCCCTTTCGGGCATCGTTCTCGCCCGATCCGGACGGCACGCCGCGACCCTGGTTTGCGAGGGGCGGGTTCGCTCGGTGGTGAATGGCGATCGTGCCTTCGGCTGCGAGGTCGCGGCGATCCGCGCGGACGCAGCGGAAATCGTTTGCGACGGTGAACGAAGAACCCTCCGGCTGGCCGCTGCTCAGTGGAAGGCCGTGGCGGGACCGGCGGCTCAGGACGCCCCCGCCTACGAGCGGCCCGCGGATCTCACTCTGAGCCGCACCGACCTCGAGGCGCGCCTCGACCGCGAAATGTCACGGCTCATGACCGAGACCACGCTCGTTCCCGTCACCTCGCGGGGAATGGTGGCGGGCTTCACGATTTCCCGAGTTCCTCAAGGCACCATTCTCGAAACCATAGGCCTCAAGGCGGGCGATATTCTCGTGAGCGTCAATGACACCCCAGTCGACAGTTTCACGACACTCATCGGCCTATGGCCGCGGCTTCAAAGTGCGGGCTCAGTCCGCGCTCAGATCCTGCGTGACGGGAGACCGATGGACATCGCGGTGAGCATCAAATGAACCGGCCCGGAGCCCTCGACTCGAACGGATGAACCCTCTCAACTGGCAGGAGATCTTCGACAGCGTCGGTCTGCTGTACGTCCTCGAGTCCGCGCCCTTCGCCGCATCCATCGCGGTGGATGAGCGCTTCGTCTGGTGCAACGAAGCGTTCCTCGCTCTCGTGAAAGCCAAGGACCGCTCGGAGGTCATCGGCCAGGCGAATCACAAATTCCTCGATCCCGAGTACCTCCCGGCCGCGCTCGAACGCGTCTCCCGTCTGTACCGGGGTGAATCCAATCCGCCGATGGAAATGCGACTGGTGCGCGCAGACGGTACCTCGACCTATGCCGAGGTCCGCTCCGTGCCGTTCGACGCGCGGGGCAAGCGCGCCTACATTGCCCTCTCCACCGATGTCACCGAGCGGCGGGCCACCGAGCAGGCTCTGCGCGACAGCGAGGCGCGTTACCGGAGCCTGGTCGAGAACACTCCAGACGGCATCCTGATCCATCGCGACGGCAAGCCTTTGTTCGTGAACAAGGCGTTGATCGAGATCGCGGGCGGGCGCACCGCGGAGGACCTGCTTTCGCTTTCGATACACGACTTTCACTTTCCCGAGGACCACCAGATCGTGTCCGCGAGAATGGCCCGGCTCGAGCAAGGGGACCCGACCGAACCCCTGGTCCTGCGTTTCCGGCGGCTGGACGGCCGTGTGGCCCTGGTGAAGCTCGACTCCCATCGCATCGAGTTCGAGGGCAAACCGGCGACTCGGGCCTTTGT
>JAYUUU010000164.1:0-5154 GCA_043754395.1 Vicinamibacteria bacterium | reverse complement strand
ACGAAAAGATCGACGCCGAGGTGAATGGTTCGGCGCTCATCAGTGGGCGCTTCCCCCTCGCCGAAAAGCGGCGAGACGTAGAGCAGTCTCGCTTCGTCGTAGCGGCCGACGCCCACGGAAAATCCCCCGTGCTTCATTTCGCGAGAGAGGGTTTCGGTCAAGGCCGTGGTCTTTGTGGCGCGCGGATCAGCGCCGAGGAGGAGGCTGGAGACGCTGAGGTCGAACACGAGACTTGGTGCGGTGCGAAGGTCGATATCGAGAACCGGCGACATGGCTTTCGCGTGAGCCTTGATCCAGGAGACGGTTTCCTTCGCCTTCGGGGTCACGGGCAAGCCGCACTCGGTTCGGAATCGGGCCTCCGCGACCTCTGGAGTCACGCGCAGGAGGCGCTCGAGCGCTTTCCATGCCGGTGCTTCGCTGATTGTCACGTACGGGTCGTCGGGACGAAGCGACTTCATCATCGCGGAGTTGACGACGCTCACCGCGAGCCGCGTCACCATCAGCGGGAAGAGAACCCCGATCTCCCCGGGCTGAAGCGCATTCGCAGCGTGATAGCCGCGAATAACCGCGGATGCCGCGGCCAGCGGATCCTTCTCGCCCAGGATCGCGTACGTGGCCCCGATCGCCGGTTCGGCGGCCAAGAGGCCGTGATGCATGTCGCCAAAGTCGATGACGCTCGCGATTTCGCGAGGTCCAGGCGACCCCGGAGCGACGATCACGTTGTAATCGTTGGCGTCCGAATGGATCACGCCGCGACGAAGTGTCTTGAGCGCCGGCATGACTCGCTCCTTGAAGAGAGCCAGGGCCCGTTCCACCAGAGACCGGCGTTCCATCGACTGAATGTGATGCAGCGAGCCAAAGGTCCAGTCGGCTCGGGAGAGGTCCCATTTGAAGTCGCGATGACTCGCCGGGTGGGAGAAGCCCTCGAGGCCCGCATCGAGGCCTCCAAGAAAACGACCGAGGCTCGTGAACATCTCCTCGGTTCGCGGTCGTACCTCGCCGAGTGGCGTGCCTTCGACGAACCGCAGCATCCATAGAGTCCGCTCGCCTCTCATGATCGAATCCCCGGATCGCGTTGGCTCCACCCGGGGTACGTTCAAGTCGGGGGCTCGGTGCGCAAGATGAAGGAGCGCCGCGCATTGAAGCTCCACAAGTCCGGGGTCGCGGGCCGGATGCATCACCTTCAACACAAAACTGCGCTCGTCGCCGGTGATCAGCTTGAAGTTCGCGTCGTACTCCCCCGGCAGCGCCTGGGCCCGAATTGAGGAGGGAGGCCCTATGTCGAAATGCTCGCAGGCCAGACGGATCGCCTCGGTTAATGAGACAGGAGCGTCGACCTCGAGCGCGCCTTGGTGTTCCACGGATGAAAGCCTAATCGCTGCGGCCTCGCTCGGAACGTGCCGACGCCCGGGGATATCATCCCCGCCGGAGACACCATGAACATTTCCAGCACCCGTTTCCTTCTTAGGGCTTCGGCCGCTCTCGCCCTTCTCGCCGTCGCGACACCCTCGTTCGCTCAGAAGGCGGTGGTGGTGGTCCGACACGCCGAGAAGGTTGACGAATCGGCGGATCCCCTGCTCTCGGCAGCGGGAATCGCGCGGACAGAAGCGCTCGGCCGCGCGCTCAAGAGCATGGACATCAAGGCGGTCTACGTGACCCAGTATCAGCGCACGTGGCTGACCGCGGACGCGGTGATGAAGGCGCGCGACCTCAAGCCCATTCAGGTCCACTCGGACAAGACGCCCGAACTCGCGGAAAGGATGAAGAAGGATTTCCCGAACGACGTGGTCCTCACGGTCGGCCATTCAAACTCCGTGCCCCGCCTGCTGAAGATCCTCGGCGTGACCGAGACCATCGAGATCGCGCACGACGAGTACGACAACCTCTTCATCGTGGTGCCCCAGCCCTCCGGCCCGCCGACGCTGCTGCGGCTTCGTTACTGATCCTCGTTACTGATCAGGCGACCCCTCAGCCGACCAGGAACACGGCAAGGCCGCCTGCAGCCATCAGAAGGGTGGCCAGAGGAAGGATCTTGTTGCGCAACTCCGGCGAGCCCACCGAAGCCGCCATGCTCGTCTTGGTGAGAGTGTTCGCCATGATGGCGATGAGGATCGTCCTCGCCGCGACACCCACCATGTCGGCTTGAGAGGCCAGATTCGCCATTGACAAAGCGATGGCGTCGACGTCGGTGAGTCCAGCCACCGCCCCCGCGATGTAAAGGCCCGCGCTCCCGAGATAGACCTGCGCGGCCTTGGCGATGAGGGTCACGAGGCCAAACAGGAGGCCGAACTTCACCGCCTCGCCCAGCTCGAACGGGTTGCTGCCCGACTTCACACTGGCGGTTTCTCCGGTTTCGCGGCGCGTGAATAAAAAGGCGCACGAGAGCAGGCTCACCGCACCCATGACTCCGATGCCCAGACCCAGGCGGCGGGCCAGGTCGACATTGATCACCGCGACGGCTACGAGGACGCGGAAGAACATGATGGTCCAGGCTACGAGGATGCCAAGCGCGAACGAAGAAGAGCGCTCGGGCTCGTGGCGGGAACGCTGAGAGAAGCCAAGCGTCACTGCGGTGCTTGAAACCAGGCCGCCCAGAATCCCCGTGACGGGTATGCCGTGCTCCTGCCCGAGCACTTTGACGAGCACGTAGCTCGCGAAGTTGAGGCCCGAGATCAGCACCACCATCAGCCAGACCTTGTAGGGGTTGAGCACGTTCATTGGCTCGGGCCCATACGCCTGGTTCGGCAAAAGGGGCAGGACGATGACGGTGATGATCGAGAACTTCAACACGGCCTCGATATCCGCGGTCTCGATCTGCTGGGCGGTCTCAACCGACCAGGCCTTCATTGAAAGGAGCAGCAAAGCGCACACCCCGATCGCGGTGGCGAGGCCCGCCTCGCCCGCCGCGCAGAGCGCGCCAATCGCGAAGGTGAGGAGAGCCGAGACCTCGGTGGTGGCGCCGACGTCTCCCTTCTGCGACGTGATCACGAAGGAGGCGAGAGTGAGCCCGGCCACGCCGAGGAAGGCGATCGGCAGCGCCCAGGCGAGTTGCAGCGAGAGCTGCAGGTATGTCGCGGTGGCGCCAAGCAGGGAGACCAGAGCGAAGGTTCGAGCACCCGCGAACTGTTCCTGATCGGGCTTCTGCTTTCGCTGACGCTCGAACCCGAGAAGGAGCCCAAGGCCCAGGGCGGTGCCGAAGCGTGCGGCGAGTTCGATGGGAGTCACGGGAAAATCATAGCGCCGTCCCTCCCTGTCAAAATCGCGCCTACTTCAGCATCACCAGAAGCATTCGGGAGGCCTCCGCGGCGTCGACGGCGTGAGGAACATTGCCCGGCATCGACACCACGGTTCCCGGAATCGCGTCCACCGGCTTGCCCCCAATGGTCAAAGTGATCCGCCCTTCAAGCACCATGACGAGCGCATCGAAAGGCGTCGTGTGCTCGGTGAGGCCCTGGCCCCCGTCGAAGGCAAAGAGCGTCGCGTTTCCACCCGGAGTCTTCGCGAGCACGCGGCTCGCAATGCCACCCGGCGTGGGGGTGATGAGCGAGTGCAGTAGCAAGGCCTCGGCGGCGGGGATCGAAGGAGCGCTGTTCATGAAGAAAGCATGACAGAGCACGACATGACGCCCGTCATGGGCCCCTTTGATCCCAACCGCTAGAGTGGCTGAGGTCATGAAAATCGCTCCAGTCCTCTCTCTCCTTGCCACCGGGGCTCTCGCCCAGACCCAGCCATCGGCAAAGCCCCCGGCTCCGGTCCCCTACTCGCTTCCCTGGCAACTCCGGCCTGCGGCCGTGACAAACACGATTCGTCTCGATGCCTCTCTCGGTTTCTGGAGGAATGGAGA
The DNA here is from genome assembly GCA_043754395.1 of Vicinamibacteria bacterium. GTDB lineage: Bacteria > Acidobacteriota > Vicinamibacteria > Fen-336 > JAGNNV01 > JAGNNV01. Next base: position 1,310 of record JAYUUU010000164.1, on the reverse strand, counting down.
ACCAACGTCGGGCAACACCGAAGTCGTGGGCCTCATCGCTTCAAGGCGGATCTCCGCCGGATTTGGCCTGCTCGGACGGGTTTCGTGGATCCGGAATGGCCCGCCCGCTCAGAGCGGAGAACGAGCCGGAACCGCGGTGTCGAATCCCCTCCTCGGCGCGACGTTTCTAGGGACGCGGCCAGGGGGCTTTCGCCAGTCGCTGTTCGTCGCCGCGACCGCACCCCTCGGAAGTGGCGGCGGCGATTCACCACAGATCGCGAAGACACAAGCCCTCGCGCGCGCGATTGCCACGCGGTCGGCCATGGACAACGCGCTTTTCGCCGTCAATTACTTCACCCTCATCGGGGGCGCGTCCCTCGCGCGCGTGACGCCAGGAGCGACCCTTCAGGCCGAAGCTACGGTGCTACAGTTGTTTCGCGTGCGCGGCCCCGAATCCCAGGACAAGAGACGAACCAACTTCACCGCAGGCCTGCATCTCGGGCGGTCGTTCCGCCCCGCGTTCTCGGCGGGAGCCGAACTTCGGTATCAACGCTGGCTCACCGACGCGGCCCCGGTTCGCGCCAATCGACAGGCGCGAGAGACCCTGACCTTCGCGTTCGGGCCCCGTTTCCATTTCCATCTCGGCGGGACGAAATGGATCCGTCCCGGGCTGTCATTGACGCTTCCGCTTGACGAGCCTCTCTCGGGTTCACGGTATCGGATCCTTCAGGTCGACGTGCCCGTCTCGTTCTGATGCGGGTCCCGCTCAAACTCGTCGTCGCCGCTTCGACCCTGCTCGGAATGGCCGCGGGCCTCGGAGCGTTCACGTTCGTGTACGCGCGCGGAAGCTCTTACCTCACCAACGACCCCAAGGCCTGCGCCAACTGCCACATCATGACGGAGCAGTACGAGGGATGGATGAAGGGCTCGCATCACGCGGTCGCCACCTGCAACGACTGCCACACTCCGCACAATTTCGTCGGCAAGTACATGACGAAGGCGCGGAACGGCTTCTGGCACTCTTACTACTTCACCACCCAGACGTTCCACGAACCGATCCGCATTGGCGCGTCGAGCCTCGCCATCACCGAGTCGACCTGCCGCGACTGCCACCGCGACATGGTCGAAGCGATTGCCTCTCATCCGGGCCCGGGCGGCGAGGCTTCGTGTGTGCGCTGCCACCCTTCGGTCGGTCACCGGGAGTTTGGAGCCGTAGGTTCGGTCGCGGGCGGCGCCGGCCATTAAACGCCTTTCGAGGAGCAGAGCCCGATGATCCCCAAGCCCCCAAGTGCCGCAAGAGTCGCCCTGATCGCTGCGCTTGCAGGAGGCCT
>JAYUUU010000163.1:0-3812 GCA_043754395.1 Vicinamibacteria bacterium | reverse complement strand
GTTTCGACTTTAGACGTGGGCGCTTCCCCTTGGGGCGGGGCAACTTCATCGAGAAGTTTCTTGACCGCCGCCTCATAAGGCCCCCGGGCGTCGCGCCAGGCGCCGCCGTGACTCTTGCTCTCGGTGATGAGCATGTGCGACTTCGGCCCGGCGAGGCGGGTCATCTCTTCGGTGATGGCGAAGGGAATCCGCGCGTCGCCGCGATTCGCCACGAACAACGAAGGCCGGCCATTCACTTTGGCGGCGGCCGCGGTAACGTCGACGTCCGAGGGATTGAATCCGCCCCGCTGCTTGATCCAGTAGAGGACGAGGTCGGAGGTCGGCCACTGGGGAACGAGCTTCAGTGCGGGCACGCCGTAAATCTTGAAGCCGCGGAAGAGGCGGAGGTGGTGCCTCACGGTGTTCGGGAGAGAGTCGTAGCTGCTGTCGGCGATCACTCCCGCCACGCGCGGATCGTCCGCGGCAGCCAGGATCACTGTGGCCCCGCCCAGGGAAACACCCCAGACCGTGATCGGCCCGGGGGACTTCGAGAGGGCGAAGTCGATGCCGGCCTCAACATCGAGTTTCTCCTTGAGGCCGAAGGTTGTGCCGTCGCCGCCCGACGCGCCATGGTGACGGAGGTCGATCAGGAGACAGTTGAAACCCCAGGCGTGGAGCGGTTCGACCTTCTTCGCCATCTCGATCCGCGTGCGGTTCAAACCGTGGACGAGGATCACCGACCCGCGCGGATGGGCGGCGGGGATCCACCAGCCGGAAATCGTGACGTCGTCCTTCGTCTTGAAGGTCACGTCTTCACGCGAAACCGTGAAGGACGTCTTCACATACTCGGCGTTCTCGCGGTCGGGCAGGCTGAAGCGGCGGCGGGTGGCGATGCCCCCGAGGGTGTAGGGCACGACGCCTAGGAGGAAGACCGCGGCGGCGAGACCCAGCACCACGAGGGCGCGCTTCAACCAGCGGCCGCGGCGCGGCCGTTCTATCGGTTTTGAATCCAAGCCCGCGCAGTTTAGCCGGGTCGAGGCTCTTGGGACCCCGCCCACTTCGCTACAATCGCCGCTCGATGTCGCGCAGCCGAGAAGAGACGGTTTCCCTGCCCGTGGAGGCCCTGCACACCTTCGCGCTGAGCGCCGCGGCGCTGGGCCTGCTGATGGGCCTCATCGCCCGCCAGGCGGTGTGGGTCAACCTGAGCGTCTCCCTCATACTTCTCCTCCCTCCGCTGCGCCTCGCCACTACCGTGGTGGCAGAAGCCCGGGCCCGGCGCTACACCGTCGCTTTCATGGGCGTCGTCGTCCTCGCCTTTCTCCTTTTCTCCCGCCGCATTTCCTGAGCGCTCCCAATCAAGAATGTCCACCCAGCCCAAGTCCGACACACAGGCGTCCCGAGCCCGCAGGGTCTTCGCCCTCGGCCCCCGTGGCGTGCGCGTCCCTTTTCGTGAGATCACACCCCATCCCACCCGCGATCGGTTCGGCCGAGCCGAGGAGAACGAGACGGTTCGGCTTTATGACGCGAGCGGCCCGTGGGGCGACCCGTCGTTCAAGGGCGACGTGCGCGAGGGCCTCCCCACTTATCGCCGCCACTGGATTCTCGAGCGCAACGACGTCGAGGAGATCGACGGCCGGAGCACTCGGCCGGAGGACAACGGGTATCGCAACTCGGTCGAAGAGCAGGCACGTCTCGAGAAGTTGAAGGCCGAGGGCAAGCTCGAGTTCTTCCCGAAGACACCGCGTCGCGTGCTCCGCGCGAAGCCGGGCGTCCGAGTCACCCAGATGCACTACGCGCGCAAGGGCATCGTGACTCCCGAGATGGAGTTCGTGGCGCTGCGCGAGAACATGGGCCGCGACGGTGCCTTCGAATCGTCGCCCGACCGCAGCAACCTTCGTTTCCAGCACAAAGGCGAGTCCTTCGGCGCATCCATCCCGCGGCACGTGACACCCGAGTTCGTGCGCGACGAGATCGCCCGCGGCCGCGCCATCATCCCCAACAACATCAACCACCCCGAGAGCGAGCCGATGGCCATCGGCCGCAACTTCCTCGTGAAAATCAACGCGAACCTCGGCAACTCCGCGATCGCCTCCTCGATTGAAGAGGAAGTCGAGAAGATGCGCTGGTCGACGAAGTGGGGGGCGGACACCGTGATGGATCTTTCCACCGGAAAGAACATCCATGCGACGCGCGAGTGGATCATCCGCAACGCCGCCGTGCCGGTCGGCACGGTCCCCATTTACCAGGCCCTCGAGAAGGTCAACGGCAAGGCCGAGGAACTCACCTGGGAGATCTATCGCGACACCCTCATCGAACAGTGCGAGCAGGGTGTCGACTACTTCACGATCCACGCGGGCGTCCGGCTGCCCTACATCCCTCTCACCGCGAAGCGGACCACCGGAATCGTGTCACGCGGCGGATCGATCCTCGCCAAGTGGTGCCTCGCGCATCATCAGGAGAGCTTCCTCTACACGCATTTCCGGGAGATCTGCGAACTCCTCGCACAGTACGACGTGAGCTTTTCGCTGGGCGACGGTCTGCGTCCCGGTTCGATCGCCGATGCGAACGATGAAGCGCAGTTCGCGGAACTCGAGACCCTCGGCGAACTCACCAAGATCGCGTGGGAGCACGACTGCCAGGTGATGATCGAAGGCCCCGGCCACGTACCGATGCATCTCATCAAGGAGAACATGGACCGACAGCTCGCGGTCTGCCACGAGGCGCCCTTCTACACGCTCGGCCCGCTAACCACCGACGTCGCCCCCGGCTACGACCACATCACCTCGGCCATCGGCGCCGCGATGATCGGCTGGTACGGCACGGCCATGCTCTGCTACGTGACTCCCAAGGAACATCTCGGGCTTCCCGATCGTCAGGACGTCAAAGACGGCGTCATCGCCTACAAGATCGCGGCGCATGCTGCGGACCTCGCGAAGGGCCACCCGGGCGCGCAGATCTGGGACAACGCGCTCTCGAAGGCGCGCTTCGAGTTCCGCTGGGAGGATCAGTTCGACCTCGGCATGGATCCGGAAACCGCGCGTCTGTATCACGACGAAACCCTGCCCGCCGAGGGTGCCAAAACTGCGCACTTCTGTTCGATGTGCGGTCCGCACTTCTGCTCGATGAAGATCACCCAGGACGTGCGCGACTACGCGGAAAAGCAGGGCCTCGAGGCGGAAGCAGCGCTTGCCGCCGGCATGGCCGAGAAGTCGAAGGAGTTCGCGGAAGTGGGTGCTGAGGTCTACGTCAAGAGCTGAGGCCTCGACCCGGGCTCGCTACCGTCCCGGCAGTTTCGACAGGGTGAGGCTCACTTCCTTCCGGACCTCCGGATCGGGATCGTTGTTCATGACCTCGATCAGCGCTGGAAGAGCCGCCTTGGCCGCCTCGCCGATGTTGCCGAAGGCGCGCACGACATGGAGCCGCACGAGTGCTGAGGGATCACGAAGGGACTCGACGAGCCCTTGAACCGCGGGAGCCGCGGCCGGACCCATCCTAGAGATGGTGCGGGCGGCGCGATAACGACGTGCTTCCTTCGGGTGCTTGAGCTCCTGAAGCAGAAGCGGAATCGTCTCAGGGGAGTCGCCCCCGATCTTGCCGATGGCCGTGAGCGCGCCCGTCTTGCCCGCTCCACCATCGCGACGCGCGAGGGCCACAAGCTCCGCGGTCGCGGGCCGCGCTACCTCACGCATCTCGCCGAGCGTCCACGTGGCGAAGGCGCGAACGCGCGGATCGTCGTGCTTCAGGCCGCGAATCAACACGTCGAGCGAGGTCAGGTCCGGCAGCCCGAGCGCGAACACGGCCTGAGCGGCTTCGAATCGAACGCGCGGAGAGGC
>JAYUUU010000162.1:0-5000 GCA_043754395.1 Vicinamibacteria bacterium | reverse complement strand
TTGATACCGCAGTCGGGTCAGCCGCTTCTGATCACCCCTCATCCCGATCTGCGGATCCTGTCATTCACGTTCGCGCTCACTCTGCTCACCGGGATCGTCTTCGGCCTGGCACCCGCGCTTCGCGCGAGTCGGCCTGACCCGTGGACCACACTCAAAGACACCATGGGTTCGATCGCCGGCACGGGCGGCTCTTTGTTCGTGAGGAAGGGGCTCGTGACCGCTCAGGTCGCGCTCAGTTTCCTTCTGCTTTTCGGCGCCGGACTTTTTGTCAGCAGCCTTCAGAACCTGAAGACCGCCGATGCGGGTGTCACCCTCGACAATCTCATCACGTTTCAGGTGTCACCGGCACTGAGCGGCTACGACGACGAACGCGCGACCACGTTCTATCGAACCCTTCGGGATAGGCTCGGCGCCATGCCCGGAGTCGAATCGGTGGGGCTCGCGAGCGTCGCGATCCTCGCGGGCGATGAGTGGGACAGCTCAATGGCGGTGGAAGGACATCAGGCGAAAGACGGCGAAGACATGCAGGCGTTCATGAACGCGGTTTCGCCGCGGTACTTCCACACCATGAAGACACCGGTACTGGAGGGGCGTGACTTCAACGAGGCCGACGCAAGAAAAGACGCGGGATCGCCTGAAGTCCCTGGGGTGGCGATCGTGAACCGGAGCTTCGCCGAGCACTTCTTCAAGGGCCGGAGTGCCCTCGGCAAGCGCCTCGGCTGGGGCGGCGGGCCGGATTCCAAGTTAAGCATCGAAATCGTGGGTGTCGTCGCCGACTCCCTTTATGAAGGACCCCGCGAAGGTGTCCACCGCCAGGTCTTCCTGCCGAACTGGGGAAAGAACAGCGCGGTCTTCTATCTGCGAACTCTCTCGCCTTCCACGAGTGCGTTCACCATGGTGCGCAATGAGCTGCGGCAACTCGACTCCGGTCTGCCGGTGTACGCGATGAAGACGGTCGAGGGGCAGCTCGACGAGACGCTGCTCACGGATCGGCTGGTGGCGATGCTCTCGGCGGGCTTCGGTGTGCTCGCGACGCTGCTCGCGAGCATCGGCCTCTACGGCGTCATGGCCTTCGTGGTGGTGCGCCGCCGGAAGGAGCTCGGCATTCGCCTGGCCCTGGGCGCCCAACCCTCGGTGGTAACGGGCATCGTGATGAAGGAGGTGCTCCTCCTCCTCGTGATCGGCCTCGCGGTGGGCGTTCCCACCGCACTCGGGCTCGGCCGCTACGTCTCCTCGCAGCTTTACGGTGTTCAGGCGCACGACCCGATGATCGCGGTAGCGACCGTGGCCCTCCTGACCGTCGTGACCGCGGCCGCGGGCTTCATCCCGGCGCGCCGGGCCAGCCGGATCGATCCAATCCTCGCGCTGCGCTACGAATAGCCCCGCCTCGCTGCCTCGTCCCCGGAGAGGAGGCTCCGAGGCGCCAGGTCGCTTCGACTGAATCTCGTTCGTTTGCGCTCAGCGACGAAGTGGCTTCTACGGCCGACAACGAGTACGTTTACTGGACTGGACCAGCCGATCAGCGACTCACCGTCACGGCGGCGGCGAGGCCGTGGCAGTGGCTGGCCGAGCCGATCCAGATCGGCTTCTTCGGGCCGGCATCGCCCCGGCGCAGGGCGTCAACGAGGCGGTCCCTCACATTGAAAATCGCGGAGACCGGAATGGTGCCGACTCCATATGCGAGGTGCATGCAGGGGAAGACGAAAGACCGGGGCGCCTTCGCGAGATCCGTCGCGAGGCTCCAGGTCTTGGGGCCTCGAGTGTGGGGGCACAGGGCGGGCTCGATGCAGGCGGGGGGGCACAGCCACTCGGCATAGGACATCGCGAGATCGCCGCCCTTGGTCTCACGAAGGACCGGCGGACGTGCCGGCGGTTCGGCGAGCTCGAAGGTTCGCGTCAGGGCAAGGCCATGACGCGCGAGATCCGCGGTCAGCCAGTCGAGCAGGACGTGCGGCGCCCAGTGATACGGCACCAGATGATCGCCCGGCCCGGCGTGCGAGAGATGCGCGGCGAGCCAGTCATTCCACGAGGCGACGTCGAGGCGCACGCGTTCGTTCACCAGCGGCGCGACCGCGCAACGAGGATCCCGGTCGACCACGACGATCCGACCGAAGGTGATCTTTCCCGCCGCCTCCGCCTTGAACAGCCGTCTCACGTAACCGGCGTGGATATCCGGCCCGCCGATGACGATGAAGTTCGGAATGTGAAAGGGCGACGTTTGGAGCCTTTCTATTTCTTCGATTCGAGGACCTTCTTCACCCGGCCCTTGAAGAGTTCCGTGAGCATCCGCCCTCGCTCGGTCTCCTTCGCGACCCATTCCGTGTTGCGGAGGATGGTGGGGTTGAAATCCTTGCGGAGTTGCTCAAGGTACGGCTCGAGCTTTGCGTACATGAAGATGCCTTCGCCGTTTGTCTCCATGAAGAACTCGGTGTTGACGATGCCGTGCTTCACGAGGCCGTAGACCATCTCCCAGTAGGTGCCCAGCTGCCGATAAGCCGCGTTCAGCTCGTGCCCTGCGGTGGTGATGGCCTTCACTTCATCGTAGTTCGCCGGCCAGAACTTGCTGTTGAAGGCGTCGCGGGAAGCGCGCATCACGGTTTCGCGCCGCATTTCGTAAACGCGCAGGACGAGGTCGGCGTCCTGATAGTCGGGTGTGTGTTTAGCCATTTTTTCGATTCCTATCGTTTCAGCTCGCGTTCGAAGAGCTTGAAGATGCGAGTGTATTCGTCCGCCCAGCTTGTCTCTTCCACGAACCCGTGATCCTCGACGGGGTACATCGCGAGCTCCCAGTTGTCCTTCCGAAGTTCGATCAGCCGCTGGGCCAGCCGCACCGAATCCGAGAAGTGCACGTTCACGTCCACCACACCGTGACAAATGAGCAGCGCGCCCTTGAGTCCTTCGGCGAAGTAGATCGGCGAACTCTTCTTATAGGCCTCGGCATCGGTCTGCGGCACGTTCAGGATCGCGGATGTGTACCCATGGTTGTAGTGAGCCCAGTCGGTGACCGGCCTCAAGGCGGCGCCCGCTGCGAAGACGTCAGGCGTCGTGAACATCCCCATGAGAGTGATGAAACCGCCATAGCTCCCCCCGTAAACACCGATCCGCTTCGCATCGACGCCATGCTCCTTCACCAGGTACTTGGCGCCATCGACGATGTCGTTGAGATCGGCGCCGCCCATGTGGCGATAGATCGCGGTGCGCCAGTCGCGCCCGTAGCCCGCACTTCCGCGATAGTCGACGTCGAGCACCACGTAACCCTTCGAGGCGAGGAGGTGATGAAACATGTACTCGCGGTAATAGTTCGACCAGTATCGATGGGCGTTCTGGAGATACCCGGCGCCATGAACGAAGATCACCGCGGGCCGCTTCGCGTGCGGTTTGGCGCCGAGGTCCTCGGGCCGATACAAGCGCGAAGGAACCTTCACGCCATCGCGCGCAGTGACCATCACAACTTTCGGCTCCAGCCACTTCCCCGCCTGCCACTCGGCGGACGTGGAAGTGGTGAGCTTCTTCGCGAGGCCGTTCGACATCGGTCCCACGAAGACCTCGGGGGGCTTGTTGCTTGCCGAGTAGACGGTGGCGATCATCGTGCCGTCGGGCGAAACCTCGGCGGCATGAGCCCCCACCGCGGTGGTGATGCGGGTCCGCGCCCCCCCGCCTGAAGGCATCGAGTAGAGCTGCCGCTCACCCGCGCCTCCTTCGGTGGACGTGAGATAGAAGGTTTTCCGATCCGCGGAGAGCGCCACATCGGTGATCTCCCACGCGCCGCTCGTAAGCGTCTTCGCCTCAGGGCTCGCCGCCGAGACGTCGACTGTATAGAGGTGCATATAGCCCGGCTTCTCGGACGTGAAGTAGAAGGTCTTTCCACCTGGCAGGAAGCCGGATGCGTTTTGGAATAGCTCGCGGATCCAGGCGTCATCGTGGTCGGTGAAGAGAACCGTGCACGCGCCGGTCGCAGGGTCGAGGCGGACGATCCAGCGATCCTTGTTATCCGCGGAGCGCACCATGGCGACTGCAACTTTGCCGTCGGGGGAAAGGCCGGCGAGAGACCAGCGAGCGTCGCGCTCTTTCGTCTCGCCTTTGCCTTCCGTGGTTTTCGTCTCGGACTTCAAGGCGGCGAGACTGGCGTTCGCGACTTTCCGCGTATTGAGATCCAGAATGGCGAGCTTTACCTTGTTCTGCGCATCGCCCACGCGGTTGCGGGCGGGAATGGGCTCCGAGTAGGATGACTCGGTGATGTAGTTCGGCACGTCCGCGGTCTTTGATCCCGTGGCGCGGACCGAGACAGTCGCGTAAACGTACTGACCGTCCTCGGAAAGGACCGCGTCTGTGATCGTCTCGCCCTCCGCGATGTCGATCTTGGGAAGGGCCTCGGCGTCCCGTTTGGCCTCGCGCGCCTTGCGCTCGTCCGCCGTCTTCTTCACGTAGGCGAGGAGCTTCGCTTCCTCATCGCGGACGGTCTTCTGCGAATCGGTGAGTGTTGGATCCTTCTTCTTCTGACCCGCTTCATAAACCTGCACCAGCGCGCCGTCGCCTTCACCCGAGATGGGGACGAGGTATAGGGCGCCGTCGCGCAGGAACGACACGTGGGTTTCGTTCTTCAGGAAGCGCGGCCGGCCTTCGTTGCCGCTGGTGCGTGTGATGACCCGGCGCGTCTTCGCGACGGTGTCCACGAGAACGATGTCTCCTCCTTGCGAGAACAAAGCACGGCGTCGCGCCTTGTCCCAATCCGCACCCGAGGCCGGGACGCCTTTCCTCTCGATGTCGCTGAGCTTCTTCGTCTCACCGCTCGCCGCATTGGCGGCCCAGGTGGACGTTTCGGTGTCGCCGGCCTGACGCCACTCGAACCAGAACTCCTTCGAATCGCCGGCCCATCGCACGGAGTCAGGCGCGTAGCCCACGAGCTTCGGGCCGCGCATGATCGAGGCCACCGAAAGGTCGAACCGCGCAGGCGGCGCCGCCGCGATCAGAGACGAACCGGCGAGGGCCAACAGGAGGAG
>JAYUUU010000161.1:0-3078 GCA_043754395.1 Vicinamibacteria bacterium | reverse complement strand
ATGTCGACCCACTGGTCCATGCGCCGCTTGTAGGTCTCCGAAGAGGCCTCGATGAGCGCGTTCATGCCGATGGGTTTCCCGCCCGACAGCTTCCCGATCAGGCGCAGCCCCTCGCGGAAGTCGTGGCCGTGCACGTAGGTGAGGGAGATGGGCTGGACAATGCCCAATCCGCCCGCGGCCGAAGCGGCGGCTACTAGCTCCGGGTTGCTGCACGGGTACATCGGTCCGCAGATGAGAGGCGTCTCGACCCGAGCGTGCGCGAGGAAGCGCTGGACGGCCTCGTTCTGGAGCCTTTGGGTCATGGGAGGGCCTGGCAGCCCGGGGCGATTGTAATCCCGGGTCGGCCGCCCGAATTTCTGGCGCGGACGGAACCTCCAGCGCAGGCCGCTCGTCTACCTGATTACTGGAGACCTTATGAAGAATTCCCGCCTCGCGTTCACGTTTTTGACCGGCTTTGCCGCGTCAGCCCTCGTCGCCCTGCCGGCCGCCTCCGACGGGAAGGCCAGCAAGCACAAGGAGCACGCTTCCTTCGGCGAAGAGATCGCCTCCTGGTTCGAGGGAATGGGCGAGGGACTCTCGGAGACCTTCAATGGCCCCAAGCGGACCGCCGCCCCGTTCAAGTGGACGGGGAAGCTCGCCGCGGGAAAAACCGTCGAGGTTCGCGGGATCAACGGTCCGATCCACGCGGTGGCTTCGACCGGTTCCGAGGTCGAACTGGTCGCCATCCGTTCCGGCCGCCGCAACGAACCGGAGTCGGTGAAGATCGACGTCGTTCAGCACGAAGGCGGCGTCACCATCTGCGCGGTCTATCCGAGCAAGGACGAGTCCCGCCCCAACGTCTGCACCCCGGGCGGCGGACGCATGAACGTCCGCAACAATGACGTCAATGTCGAGTTCGAGGTGCGGGTTCCTCGAAACCTCTCCTTCGAGGGCCGCACGGTGAACGGCGGGATCCAGGCGGAGGTCGAGGGCCAGGCTGCGGTGTCGACGGTGAATGGCAGCATCGAAGTGACGGCAGGAACACTGACGGAGGCCACGACGGTGAATGGTTCCATCCGTGCCGAGGTTCGTTCCGACACCAACGCATCGGATGACATCAAGCTTTCCACCGTCAACGGCTCGGTCCGCCTCCGCCTGCCGGAAGGCGTCAACGCCGATGTGTCCGCCAAGACCGTGAATGGCGGCATCACCAGCGAGTTCGCGGAGATCGAGGTCCTCAAGAAGTGGGGCCCCCGATCGGCCCAGGGCAAACTCGGCCGGGGGGGCCGCGACCTCGAACTGTCGACCGTGAATGGTGGGATCCGGATTACGCGGACGGACGACGAGAAGTAAGCCGCGCAATTCCGCGATATCAGGGATTGCTTCGGCGGGTCCCTTCGATGCCGCCTCGCAACTAGATGACGGTCGACCTTCGTCGGCCGTCATCTAAACTGCGGGGCTCCTCATGATTTCCCTCTCTCGCATTCAGAAGCAGTACGGCAAGCAGGTTCTGTTCATCGACGCCTCCTTCCAGCTCAATCCTGGTGACAAGGTTGGGCTGGTGGGACCAAACGGCGCCGGTAAGACCACCCTCTTCCGGCTGATCACGGGCGAGGAGACGGTCGACGAGGGTGAAGTTTCGGTGCCTCGGAAGCTGACCATCGGTTACTTCCGGCAGGATGTCGAGGAGATGTCGGGCCGGTCGGTCCTCGACGAGGCGATCGCAGGCAGCGGGCGCCTCGGCGACCTCCATCACGAGCTCGAGGCCCTTCAGCACGACATGGGCGACCCCGCCAAGGCCGACAAAATGGACAAGATCCTGGAACGCTTCGGTGTCGTCCAGGAGGAGTACGACCACCTCGGCGGCTACGCTCTCGAAGCCCAGGCCCGCGAGGTTCTGCACGGCCTCGGCTTCGATGACGCTCGCATAGACGGCGACGTGGGCGCGCTTTCGGGCGGCTGGAAGATGCGCGTGGCGTTGGCGCGTGTCCTCCTCGGCAAACCCGATGTCCTCCTCATGGACGAGCCCACGAACCATCTCGACCTCGAATCGATCGTGTGGCTCGAGTCGTTCCTGAAGTCGATCGATGCCGCGCTGCTCATGACGTCGCACGATCGCGACTTCATGAACCGGATCGTCACGAAGATCGCCGAGATCGACAGCGGCGAGATCACTCTTTACTCCGGCGACTACGACTTCTACGAGAGGGAACGCGCTCTGCGCGAGGCGAACCAGGAAGCCCAGTTCGCGCGCCAGCAGGCGATGTTCGCGAAGGAGCAGCGTTTCATCGACCGCTTCGCGGCCCACGCCGCGAAAGCCGCTCAGGTGCAGAGTCGGATCAAGGCTCTCGACAAGATCGAACGCGTCGAACCGCCCAAGAAGCGCGTGGTCGTGAACTTCTCGTTCAAGACACCGCCTCGTTCGGGAGACGAAGTCGCGGTTCTCGAGGGGGTCTCGAAGACGTACGGCTCACGCGTGGTCCACAAGGACTTCTCGATGATTGTCCGTCGTGGGGAACGCCACTGTGTCATGGGCAAGAACGGTGCGGGGAAGTCGACCCTGCTCAAGATGATCGCGGGCGCCCTTGAACCCGACTCGGGCTCGATCAAGCTGGGGGCGAGCCTTCGCCTCGGCTATTTTGCGCAGCAGGCTCTCGACATCCTGAGCCCCGACCTCACGGTGTGGGAGCAGATGGTTCAGGACTTCCCGCACGACAGTATTGGAACGCTGCGTGGGACTCTCGGCGCCTTTCAGTTCTCGGGCGAGGATGTCGAGAAGAAGATCAAGTCGCTCTCCGGCGGTGAGAAGTCGCGTCTGGTCATGGCGCGCATGCTTCACAATCCGCCGAATTTTCTCGTCCTCGACGAGCCCACGAACCATCTCGACCTCGCCACGAAGGAAATGCTCGTCGGGGCGCTCAAGGATTTCGAGGGCACGATGATCTTCGTCTCCCACGACCGCGCGTTCCTGCGCGGGTTATCGAACCGCGTCATCGAACTGGGCGGCGAGTCGGGCACCGAAACGGAACCGCACATCTACCCAGGCACCTACGTCGAGTACGTAGCGAGAACCGGCCACGAAGCACCGGGTGTGCACAA
>JAYUUU010000160.1:0-15092 GCA_043754395.1 Vicinamibacteria bacterium | reverse complement strand
GACCGCCTCAACTCGGCGAGCGCCTCGTTCAGTCCGGACGGGAAGTGGCTCTATTTCCTCTCTGATCGCAATCTGCGCTCGCTGGTTGGAGCGCCTTGGGGCGCGCGTCAGCCTGAGCCCTACTTCGACCGGCCGATCAAGCTGTACCAGGTGGCGCTCAAGAAGGGTCTGCGTCCGCCTTTCAAGCCGTCGGATGAGCTGAATCCCGATACTCCCGAGAAAGCGGAGCCGAAGCCGAGTCCGAGCCCTGCAGCCTCGCCGTCGCCCTCTCCCTCGCCAAGCCCCGCGGCTGCGGCGGTTGAGATTGATCTCGAGGGTCTGGCCGCCCGCATCTACGAAGTGCCTGCGGGCTCGGGCGACTTCGACGACCTGACCGCCACCACGAAGAATCTCTACTGGCTCGCCACCGATCCGGGCGCTGAGGGCAAGACCCACTTGATGGCGCTCGAGATATCGAACAAGGATCCCAAGCCCGTGAAGGTGATGGAAGACATCACGTCGTACGAGGTGTCCGGAGACGGCAAGAAGGTGCTGGTTCGCAAACGCGAGGACCTCTTCGTCATCGATGCGAACGGCAAGGCTCCCGCGGCCACGGATCTGCCGAAGAGCCGCGTCGACCTCTCAGGCTGGGCGTTTCCGATCGAGGTCCGCGAAGACTGGAAGCAGATCTTCGTCGATGCGTGGCGTATGGAGCGCGACTATTTCTACGACCGCAACATGCACGGCGTCGATTGGAATGGCGTCTTGAAGCGCCACCTGCCTCTGGTCGATCGCATCACCACACGCGAGGAGCTTTCAGACCTCATCGGCTGGATGGTGGGTGAGTTGAGCATTCTGCACACCGCGGTGCGCGGAGGCGATCTGCGCCTCGGTCCCGACGACATCCGGGTGCCCACACTCGGCGCCCGTCTCGTGCGCGACGTGAAAGCGGGTGGCTACCGCATCGACTACATCTACCGTCACGACCCCGATTTTCCCGACGAACGTTCGCCGCTGGCGGATCCCGAACTCAACATCGGTGTGGGCGATGTGATCCAGGCGGTCAACGGCGTCGAGGCGCTTTCGACCGACCAGTTCGAGTCCCTCCTTCGCGGCCAGGAGAAGAAGCAGGTGCTCTTGAAGGTGAAGTCGGGCGCCGCTTCCGCGCGCGACGTGATCGTGATGCCCACCACCGACGGGGGGAATCTCCGCTACACCGACTGGGAGCACACGCGGCGTCTCGCGGTGGAGGAGAGGTCGAACGGGCAGATCGGCTACGTGCACCTGCGCGCGATGGGGGGAGGGGATCTCACCTCGTGGTATCGGAACTTCTATCCCGCGTTCAATCGCGCGGGCATCGTCATCGACGTCCGGCATAACCGCGGCGGCAACATCGACAGCTTCCTTCTCTCGAAGTTGATGCGCCGGGCCTGGATGTACTGGCAGGGGCGTTCGGGCGAGCCGACCTGGAACATGCAGTTCGCCCCGCGAGGCCACCTCGTGGTGCTGGTCGACGAGAACACGGCTTCAGACGGCGAGGCGTTCGCGGATGGCTTCCGTCGCCTCGGACTTGGCAAGGTCATCGGCACGCGCACCTGGGGCGGCGAGGTGTGGCTCTCTGATGGGAACCGCCTCACCGACGGCGGCGTGGCGCGCGCTCCTCAGACCGGCGTCTATGGCCCTGAGGGCGAGTGGCTCATTGAAGGCCACGGCCTCGACCCCGACATCGTCGTCGACAACCTGCCCCACGCGACCTTCAAGGGTCAGGATGCTCAGCTCGATGCCGCCATCGCGCACCTGCTCGCCGAGGTCAAGAAGGATCCCCGGCCGGTGCCGAAAGCGCCGAAGCACCCGGACAAATCGTTCAAGTACCCGCGCTGATTAAAGACGCCGGCGCATTTCGGCGTTCTGTGCCGCGAGCTTCACGCCCTGCGGTATGAACCACCCCAGAAGAAACGCGAACACACCCACGCCGAAGATGTTGCCGCGGCCCGTGGAATCGACTTCGTTTCTGATGGTGGCGTTTCCGGGGCTCTCGGGATCGTATCGGCAAGGATAGGTCTTGCCTTCTTCGTAGCCATGAGGGGCGTAAAGGGCCCAGTCGTACACGAAGGTTTCCGAAAAGACATGCCGCCGACCCTCGTGGGTGTGCGTGAGTGTCAGATAAGCCTTCTCGCGCAATGAAACCTTGCGCAGACCGCTCGACCGACGGCCTGGCGGGGCTGAAACCAAAGTCTCCGTATCGATCCTCCTGCTGAGGACGGTGCAGGAGGTGGGGCGCATCCGCGCGAACGTTCGCTCGCCCATCCACCAATGCAACGCGCTGTAGATCAACAGCAGCCCGCCCGCGGCGAAGCAGTACCGCGCGACCTTCCGCGCGAGAACCATGCGGCTTTTATAAGGCTCGCCTTCGGGAACCGGCCAGTCTGCACGCGCCATATGTTTGGGCCTCCAACAATAGACGAGCGCGCGACCGGACTGCACAAGCTTGATCGTGGTGGCCCGCGGTCCCGGGAAGCGAGTGGGTTGCCGCGTCCCCGCCGCGGCGCGCACCCTCGATGGCCGGCCACGCGGGTCCCCACTACCAAGGCCGAAGTCTCAGGGATTGCTTCATCGCCCTCGATAGATGAGCTTCTTCGCAATGACGGGGGTTCCCTGATCAGTCACGGACCGTCGTCCGTGGACCGACTCGCAATGACGGACGCGGCTCGTTGGCTATCCGCCTTCAGCGGAGGGCGGCGCTGAAGTCCTTGAGGATCGCGGCGAGGTGGGCGTAGCGCGCCATGTAGTCGGCACGCGAGCGCTGGATCACGTCGATCGCCTCGGCGCGGTCGTACACGTGGGTGATCTCGCAGGCTGCGGTGAGTGCGTCGGGGGCCTGCTTATACGTCAGGAAATAATGTCGCAGCCGGTCAATCACGACGGGAGGGACGGCGGCGATCTCGCGGATGTGGCCGTAGGTCGCGTCGCCCTCGAGCACGGCCACGATCTTGTCGTCGGCTTCGTCGCGGTCGAGCATCCGCATCCCTCCGATCGGGATCGCTCTCACCAGAATGTTCCCGTGCGTTATCGAGCGCTCGGTCAGCACGCAGATGTCGAGAGGATCCGCGTCGCCCACGATCCCCGTATGCCCAGTGCGTTCGGCGCTCAGCGCCGCCACCTGATCGGCGCACAGCGTCTGGGGAAGCAGGCCGTAAAGGCTCGGACAGAAGTTCGAATACTTCTGTGGGCGGTCGACGCGGAGCAGCCCCGTCAGTTTGTCGATCTCGTACTTCACCGTGTCGGTGGGCACGATCTCGATGTACGCGGTCACCACATTCGGCGCGTCCTTCCCGATCGGCACGCCATGCCACGGGTGGGATTGCGAGAGCGCGCCGATCGCCTGCCAGGGATTGTCCATGCGTCGGCTGATTCTCTCAGCCGATGGGGTCGATCCGGAAAATCTCCCCGTCATAGTCGACGATGTAGATCTCGCCGTCCGCGTCGACGCCGAATGAACTCGGATTGCGGATCTGCCGCGATGAGCCGCTGATCGTGGTTGTCCAGTCCCGCGCCTCCACCGCGCGGCCGGCCTCCAGTCGGAACGATCGGATGATTCCGGTTCCGTAGTCGGCGTAGAAATAGTGCCCCGCGTAGCCCGGCATTCGACACCCGCGGTAAACCATTCCGCCAGTCACCGAGAATCCATCAGCGCGGCCGTACTCGGTCACCGGCAGAGTCAGTCCCGACATGTTGCACCCGCTGCCCGGACTGAAGCAGCGCGTCCCTTCCATCGTGTTCCAGCCGTAGTTCTCTCCACCCCGGCGTGAGGCGAGGCCTACGTCGATCTCTTCGAGCGCACCCTGACCCACGTCGCCGATGTAGAGGTCTCCGGTCGAGCGATCCATCGAGAAGCGCCATGGATTCCGCAGACCGTAGGCCCAGATCTCAGGCTGCGCGCCGCTTTGTCCCACGAAAGGATTGTCCGGAGGGATCGCGAATGGGGTGGCGCCGTTGACGTCGATCCGCAGCATCTTGCCAAGACGGGTTCCGAGGTTCTGCGCATTGCCCTGGGGGTCGCCGCCCGAGCCGCCGTCGCCGAGCCCGATGTAGAGGAAGCCGTCCGTTCCAAAGACCAGACCGCCTCCGTTGTGGTTCGCGAAGGGTTGTCGGACGAACATCAGCTCTCGTTCACTCGCAGCGTCGGCGGTGTCACCCCCCGGGTTCGGCGCGCGGAACTCCGAAATGCGCGTGTCGCCGGAGCGGTCGGTGTAGTTCACGAAGAAGCGTCCGTTGGCGCTGTACTGAGGATGAAACGCGAGACCGAGCAGGCCGCGTTCGCCGCCTGAGGCGATCCGCGCGGAGATGTCGAGGAAGGGCGTCGCCGCAAGGGCCCCGGCTCTGATGACGCGGATACGTCCCACCTGCTCGACCGCGAAGAGCCGGGCGCGGTCGCCGGGGGCCGATTGCAGGTCAAGAGGTGAGGAGAGTCCGGCCACGACGCGCGTGGCGGTGAGATTCGGTGTTCCCGGAACCACGGCGCCCGCGGCGCAGCTTCCCGACGCGGGTGTAGGAGTGGCGCTTGGCGATGAGGGTGACGAGGATCCTCCGCAGGCGGCGACACCCAGAACGAGGGCGGGGATCACCGCGTCGCTGAACCGCCGGCATCGCGAAGGGCTCATCAAGCCAATGAAACTAGCACGCCAGCTCCGGCCGGCCATCGACTATCGTTTCTCTGTCCTGATGGAAGCCCCGCCCAAAGTCGCCGAGACTCCCGCACCACGTTCCTTCGCCCTGGACATCGTTCTGGTCTGCCTGGGACTCAAGGTCCTTCTGCTGTTTCTGGGAGCGGTGGTGGCGGAGACGCGGCTCGACCGGCCGATTCGAGAGGTGGAGGCGATCTTCGGCCTCTGGCACCAGTGGGATTCGAAACACTATTTCGACCTGGCGGAGAACGGGTACGGTCTTCCCGGCGAGTCGACGACACTCGTGCTGCCGCCTCTGCTCTCGACGCTGATCCGGATCACCTCCTGGTTCACCGGGTCGCTCATGGGTGGAGGAGTTCTCGTGGCGACCCTGATCTCATTCCTGCCCGGCCTGCTTCTGTTCCATCTCGCTCGCCACGACCTCGGAGAGGAAGACGCTTTCCGCGCGGCGCTCGTGCTTCTGCTTTTCCCGACCAGCTTCTTCATCCATATCGTCTATACCGAAGGTCTCTTCCTGACCACGGTTTTAGGGGCATTCCTCGCCGCGCGCCGCGGGAACTGGAAGGTGGTGGCGATCTTCGGTGTGCTCGCCGGACTCACCCGCATCAACGCGTTCGTTCTGGCCCCGGCGCTGCTCGCGGAGGCCTGGGGACCCTCGTCCAAAGGGCGATGGTTTCGGGTTCTCGCCTCGCTTTCGGTCGGGATCGGAATCGGGGTCTACCTCGCGATCAATCAGGCGGTGGCGGGCGACCCGTTCGCTTTCATGCACGTGCAGAAGGACGCGTTCTTTCGGACCTTCGCCTGGCCGTGGGACGGTGCTATCGAGGTGCTGAAGCTTTCAAGCATCGGCGGCACCAACTCTATGCTGAATGGCGTGCTCCAGCTCGTCTGCATTCCAGCACTCCTCGTCGCCTGCGCCGCCGCGGCCTCAAAACAGCGCCTCTCGTATGCCATCTGGGTGATCGGCAACACTCTGGTGTTCACCGCCCAGGGGTTCTGGATCAGCGTTCCGAGGCTGATCCTCGTCCTCTTTCCCGCCTTCATCTGGCTCGCTCCGAAGGTCGCGGGGCCCGTTACATCGATCCTGTGGTTCGCGGCCTCGACCGCGTTTCTGAGTTTCCTCGCCGGGCAGTTCGCGCAAGGGTGGTGGGTGAGCTGACGCCCTTCAGAGGCCGCACTTGCGCGCGGTGTAGAGTCTCCTCCTGAAAGCAGGACTTCTGACGCTTCTGGAGCTTGGTGAGGGTGAGACGGCGGCCATACGGGCTCTTCACAGCGATGGCCCTATAAGGCGGCGCATCCAGTCGTTGGGTCTTTTCGAGGGCAGGCAGATATGCGTGATCGCCCGGGCGCCTTTTTCGGGACCTCTCCTCGTCGAGGACGTGATCACCGGCGCGCGTGTGATGATCGCTCGTGATCTCGCCGAGCACATCGAGGTCACCTAGGTGATCCGAAGAACCGCCGAGGGCGACCTCGTCATCGCTCTCGCCGGCCAGCCCAACTGCGGCAAGTCGACGCTGTTCAACGCGGTCGCGAGCCTCAAAGTGGATGTCGGGAATTTTGCGGGGACGTCCGTCACCTTCGCCGAGACCATCGTGAATTTCGAAGGGCGGAGGATCCGGCTCATCGATCTGCCCGGAACCTACTCGATCTCGTCGCACGATCTCGCGGAGAAAGTGGCTCGCGACTTCCTGCTCTCGGGCGAAGTCCTTGCCCTGATCAACGTCGTTGACGCCTCGATGCTTTCGCGCTCGCTCGAGTTCACGCTCCAGCTCGCGGAGATGCGCGTGCCCATGGTGGTGTGCCTCAACATGATGGACGAGGCGAAGCGCAAGGGGATGGAAATCGACACCGCGAAGCTCGAGGAATATCTGGGCGTCCCGGTCCGCACGGCGGTCGCCGTGGTCGGCACCGGAATCGACGAGGTCTTCCGACAGGCGATTCTCGCCGCCTTGAAGCCCGCTTCCTCACGCGTTCCGAAGTATGACCGCGACATCGAAGAGGCGCTCGACCGCCTCCTCGCGGAATACCCATCAGCGCTCAAAACTGGCCTGCGCCTTTCCGAGCGCTTCGTCTCCCTGCGTCTCCTCGAAATGGACGAGGATTTCGAGGCGAGGGTAGCCGCCATAGCTCCGAGCTTTGCCACCCGCGCCGGAGAGGAGAGGCGGAAGGTCGCCGCCAGAGAGGGCCGCGCCGAGGCCACGGCCCTATCCTCGCACCGGCACGGCCTCGTGCTCGACCTGTACGAGAAAGTGGTGCGTCATCGCCGCGGCAACGTTCTCGGCCCGCGGGAGAAGATCGACCGTTTCATCATTCATCCGCTGGGCGGCGCCATCACCGTCGTGGGCTCCTTGCTCCTGACCTTCTATCTCGCGTTCTTCATGGGCAACGGGATCGCCGCGGTGATGGATGGACCGTTCGCGGCGCTGCGATCCTCAATTCAGGGTATGACGCCGGGTTTTGGTCCGGCGCTTCTGATCGGACTTTTCGAAGGCGTGGTCGCGGGTGCTGGGATCGTCTTGCCCTACCTCGTGCCCCTGCTGGTGTTGCTGGCGATCTTCGAGGACACGGGTCTTCTTCCGCGCATCGCATTCATGGTCGACGGGATCCTCCACCGCGTGGGCCTCCACGGAAGCTCGGTGGTGCCCCTTGTCCTTGGTTTCGGCTGCAACGTGCCCGCCATAATGGCCACCCGGACCCTCGAGAACCCGCATGACCGCTGGCTCACCATGCTGGTCGTGCCCTTCGTCACCTGCTCGGCCCGTAGCGTGGTGGTCATAGCACTTGCCGGGAAGTATCTCGGGGTTCTCGTGACGGTGGGCCTCTACCTCTTCGGCGGGCTCATATCGATGGCGGTGTCCTACGCCCTGTCGCGGTCGAAGCGGCGTCGTTCTCTCGGAGTGATCATGGAGGTGCCTCCGCTCCGGCAGCCCTATCCGCGGATCGTGGCGCGGAAGGTGTGGATGCGTTTACGCGAGTTTGTCGTGGTGGCGTGGCCGGTGTTGATCGTCTCGAGTCTGGTGCTCTCGATGCTCTCGTTCGCAGGCTTCGATGGCGCCATCAACTCGTTTCTAGCACCCCTCACCTCGACCTGGCTGCACCTGCCGGCCGCGGTGGGGATTCCGCTCTTTCTCGGCCTCTTCCGCAAGGAGCTGACCCTCGTGATGCTCGGCGCGGCCCTCGGAACGGACGCCATCGGCACGGTTTTGAGCCACAGCCAGATCCTTGTGCTCGTTATCTTCACGATGCTGTACGTCCCTTGTGTCGCCACCCTCGCGGCCCAATGGCGCGAAGGTGGATGGCGCACCGCGGCCACCTCGGCCCTCTTGAACCTTGGCGTTTCCGTGGGCGTCGCGGGTGCGGTGGCGCGCCTCATTCCCGCTTGATCGAGGGAGGCATTTCGTCGTGAGTGTCGTAACGCGCATACGCACAAGCGAGGAGATCACGGTTCCCTTTTCGCCCGAGGAGATTTGGAGCGTGCTGATCGCGGCCACCGCCTATCCCGAGTGGTGGCCGAAGAGGTGGCCGGTGCATGTCCTGCACGAGAAACCCGGACTCCTTGGAACCGAAATCGAAGTGAGATCGCTGGTCGGCGGTTCCTTTTGTTTTCGTTTCGAGGAACTGCACGAGCCGTCCGCCATTCGCTTTCGTTTCTTTGGCGGCGCCTACGAGGGGCCGGGAGGGTTTCTCATCGAACCGAAGGAAGGCGGCAGCCGCGTCCGTTACGACATCGACGTCTTTGCTCGCGGCATGACCACGGCTGCGCTCAGTCAGTTTGTTCCGTTCGACGTGGTTCATCGGTTCCACATGCGAAGCCTTCTCCGGCATCTCTCTCGCCGCGTGCTCAAGCTGCGCAGGCTGACATCGCGGGCTTAGGAGGCTGCTGCTCGGGAAGCGGCGCGGGCAGCGCGGCTTGGGAGGACGCGCGTCGCCGCGAAGAGGAAGCGGCCAGGGTGGCGGCGGTGATTGCCGCGCGCCTCGCGACGAACTACGAGTGCGTTACGCGGTTGTCAGTGTGACCGTCGTTGGAGTACTCTTTGTCCACAGTTGTTAGAGGAGGATTCTTATGAAACGTCTCATCGCTTTCGGGTTCCTTCCACTCCTGGCTGCCGCGTGCGGTTCATCCCCGGCATCCCCGACGCCAGTGGCGCCCACTGCGTCTCGGGCCGCCGTCGCCATTGGAATGCAGTTGTCGCCATCGGGAGTGGGCGGTTTCACGACGCCCACATCTCTCACGCTGAGCTTCTCGACGCGATTTTCCCCGGGTCGGATCGAGAAAGCCGACTTCAGGATGCTCGACGCACAGGGGCAGCTCCTCACCGAGGCCTCCGTCACGGCGTCGGTCGGATCAACCAACCCCGACCAGTACTTTTCCGCGGAGACGGTTGTGCAGACTTTCAGGTGGCCGGCCGAGCGGGGCGTGGGTGCTCGAATTGACGTAGCTCTTACCTATCGCGACGCCGAAGGCGTTTTGAAGACGCTCTCCCTCTCGGTGCCGGCGAGGTAACTCAAGAAGGTCTCCCGAGCCCTTCGGACGCGGCTCAGGGCATCACTCTCTTCAAGAGTCGCCTAACGTTGCCGCCCATGACCCCATCGATGGCGGTCTGATCCAATCCTGCATCGAGCAGGGCCTGAGTGATCTGGGGGAGGCCCGTGACATCGAAGGGGGCGCTCACCGCGCCATCGAAATCAGAGCCGAGCGCCACATGCTCGAAGCCCGCGACGTTGATCGCGTGAGCGATGGCGCGAGCGATGGCGTGAGCGTCTCCGCCGCACACCGCGGTTTCCCAGACCCCGATGCCGATGAGGCCGCCGTTGCGGGAGATCGCCGCGAGTTGAGCATCCGAGAGATTGCGCTGATTGTCACAGGTGCCGCGCACCCCGGTGTGAGAAACCACCACGGGACGCGTGGCGATCCTCAGAACGTCGTCGATGGTGGCGGCGGAAGCGTGCGCGAGGTCGATCACCATCTTCTTCGCCTCCATCCGCGCGACCCATTCGCGGCCCAGCGCGGTCAGGCCGCCTCGCGTCACGCCGTGGGCGGAACCGCCGATCGCCGTGTCGAAGAAGTGAGTAGGCGCCATCATCCGAACTCCCGCGTCGAAGAGACGGTCCAGGTTTGCGAGATCGCCCGAAAGCGCATGCGCCCCCTCGACGCCGATCAACGCCGCGACCGCTGTCTTGTCCGACGCCCGCTTCACCTCGAAGGCGGAAAGGTCCGCGGCGGTTCGAAGAACAATGAAGCGGCCCCTGGACCGCTCGGCCGCGTCCGTGACTCGCCCCGCCTGATAGAGGGCGCGCTCGGTGAGATTGTTCCAGGTCCGGGGAGGCCAGAGCTGCGCCACCGCGAGGAGCGTGATGTTGTCGGTCTCCGCGGTGTTCTTCTCGATGTTCATGCTGCGCGGTGTCTGGGTCACGATGGTGAAGGCCTGCAGGGCCGCGCCCCCTTCTATGAGGCGGGGGACATCCACATGGCCGCGTGAGCCGCGCGAGAGCAGGTCGCGGTGCCACAGCGTGGTGTCGGCGTGGAGGTCGGCCACGAACAGCCGGGCGTGAATGGCCCTCGCGCGTTCGCTCACCGGAATCGACCGGTGGGTGACCCGGTTCATCCGGCTCTCCGCGAGAGAGGGAGCCATGGCCCACAAAGCGCCCAGGACCAAGGCGAGCGCGATGCAGATCTTGGAGGTTCGGTTCATGCGGGTGGAAGCCTATCCCGCGGCGATAGACTTCAAAGACCTTGAGGAAACTGGAGGTTCGCAACCTCGACGACCTGCGCTCGTTCCTCCGG
This sequence comes from Vicinamibacteria bacterium, assembly GCA_043754395.1. Lineage (GTDB taxonomy): Bacteria > Acidobacteriota > Vicinamibacteria > Fen-336 > JAGNNV01 > JAGNNV01. Next base: position 4,643 of record JAYUUU010000160.1, on the reverse strand, counting down.
ACTCCCGAGCGCGAGTGGTCGAGAATCATTCTTCTCGGCCTCGACCTCAAAGATTCGGACGTTGACCAGGCCCTTCTCACCGAAGATCTCGATCAGCGTACCGCTTTTCTTGGTTGTCAGATGAGCCTTGCCTTGACCCGAAAGCTCATCTCCCTCGGCGCCCTGGTGATGCCGGCCCGCGCCGGACTCGATTTCAATCCATTCATCACCGTTCTCTATGGCGCTCACGAGCTACTGAAGGGTTACGACTCTTTGGACCCCGGCACATACCTCCAGACTCCCGACTGGCTCCGCTACATCGCGGCTATGGACAATCTCACCAAGAGGAAGCGATCGGACCTCGGCATCGACGATGCCGTGTTTCTTCGCCTTCATGACCTGGCGATTGAGGACGCGCTCGATGAATACCTGCGGCCGCAAGGAGGAGCGGGTCCGGTGAAGCGCGTGGTCGGAATCATGGGCGGGCATGATCGGGAGCGTCTGGAGAAGACGAAGGACAGCTATGGCAATTCAACAGCCATCGACGCGCCCTACATGCAGGTCGCTCTCCTCGCCTGGAAACTGGCGCGCGCCGGTTTCACGGTGGCGACCGGCGGAGGACCAGGGGCTATGGAGGCTTCGAACCTGGGCGCCTGGTTTGCGAGCCGGGACGAAGAGGATCTGCGCGCGGCGGTACGCATGCTCGAGCGGATTCCCCGGGTGAAGCCTCGTGCGCCGGGGTCGCCTGAGTGGAACAGCGGCGAATGGCTGGCTCCTGCTTTCGAGGTGATGGAGCGGTTTCCGCGCGACACCTTGGACCCGCGGACGGAAAGCGTCGGTGTGCCTACGTGGTTTTATGGACATGAGCCGCCAAATCCCTTCGCGAGCCACATCGCGAAATTCTTCGAGAACTCGATCCGTGAGGAAGGCGTGCTCGCGATCGCCACCCACGGCGTCATCTTCGCCGAAGGCAACGCCGGGACGGTGCAGGAGATTTTCCAGGACGCCTGTCAGAACTACTACACCACACACGGCGCCGCGTCCCCCATGATCCTGCTCGGTTCCCGCTACTGGAACCGGCAGGAGGGTGAGGGCGCCGAGTCGCGCGCGAAATCCGTATGGCCTCTTCTGCATGAGCTCGCTTCCGAGAAGGGTTTCTCGCACCTCGTGCGTCTGAGCGACGACCTCGAGGAAATCGTTTCGTTCATCGCTTCGACTCCGAGAGCCTGAAAGTGGGAGACTCCGCGCCCTTGAAAGCTCTTGCTCTGGCCCTCGCGACGATACTGACCGGCTCAAGCCAGGGGCCCTTGGACCGCACGACGCTTGTCATAGGGGTCAACGACATCTACCGCATCGAGGGTCTTGAAGGGGGGACCGAAGGGGGCCTTGCGAGAGTGCGCGCTCTGCGCAAGGAACTCGAGAAGGAGTTTCCCGAAGCGCTTCTTCTCCACGGCGGAGACTTCCTCTTTCCATCGTTTTCGAGCCGCATGTACCAGGGCGAGCAGATGGTCTCGGTTTTGAACCTGCTCGACGGCGACGCCGCGGCATTTGATTCCCGCATGTTCGTGACTCTCGGCAATCACGAGTTCGATCGCGGGAAGCTCGCGGATGCCCCCATGCTGCGGAGCCGGATGGAAGGCTCGCAGTTCCGCTGGCTCAACGGCAACATCAGCTTCGCCGCGGGTCAAGACGGACAGCCGCTCGTGGCCTCGAGGAATCTTTCACGCACCGCGGTCGTCCAAAGCGGCGGCATCAGGATCGGACTCTTCGGCCTGACGCTTCCCATGGTCGGCGTCCAGTACATCGAAGGCTTTGCGGGAGAACAGGAGACCGCGCGCCGGCTGACCGCGGAACTTCGCGCGCGGGGCGCTGAGGTGGTGGTCGCACTCACGCATCTCGAAGCGAGGACGGATCGCGCTCTGCTGGAACGGCTGGGCGATGCGGGCCCCGATGTGATCTTCGGCGGCCACGACCACGAGTCGATGCACGTTCGAGTGGGCGGCCGCTTCTATCTGAAGGCCGATGCCGATGCGCGCACGGTGTCGGTGGTGAAACTGACGAAGAAGGCCGATGGGTCCCTCATTGTCGAACCGCGGCTTGTTCCACTTTCGCAAAACACCCAGGCGCCTGATGCCGTCGTGCAGAAGAGCGTCGATGAATGGCAGGCGCGCCACACCCAGGCGTTCTGCCTCTCGACCAAAGGCGCGCCCGACTGCCTCCTTCAGGCCTATGGCCGGACCCGAACCGCACTCGAGGCCGACGAGAACAAGATACGCGGCCGAGAGACCTCGCTCGGGAACTGGATCGCCGACCGCATGCTCGAGGCGTTCAAGCCGTGCGGCGCACAGGCGGCCTTCGTCAACTCGGGGTCCTTGCGTCTCAACAACGACCTGCCGCCGGGCGCTGTCCTCACGAGACGTCACGTCGAGGAGTTGTTCGCCTATCCCTCGCCCATGCACCTCCTGAAGATCGACGGGGCGGCCCTCGCGAAGGTGGCGCAGCAGTCCGTTCGGGCCTGGCCCGGGGCTGGAAGCTTCCTGCAGATCGCGGGCTTTGGGTTCCGTCATGATCGGCCCGGCCGGACCGCCACTCATCTGACCTGGCTCGACGCGCGCGGCCCCCGGCGTGTTGCTCCGACCGAACCCGTGCTCGCGGTGTCCGTCGACTTCCTCATCAACCCGGATGTGGGCGATCAGGATGGGTATCTGATGCTGAACCGCGATCAGGTTCAGAAGGACTGCGCAGTCGACGGTCTCGATATCAAGGAACTGGTGATTCGCTCGCTCAAAGCTGCCGAGCCTCTGGGGATAGCACCCCTCATCGACGGTCGGATCTGTCAGGGCGAGCCCGGAACCCCCTGCCGCATTCCCGAACCCCTTCGCTAGACCGGCAGCGCGATCACGAAGCGCGCGCCACGCGGGGCGTTGTCCTCCGCGCGAATCTCGCCCCCGTGGTCCTCGACGATGCGCCGCGCGATGGCGAGGCCCAGGCCGCTGCCTTTCTTCTTGGTCGAGAAATTCGGCGCGAAGATGGTTTCGCGATTGGCGGGGAGGATGCCCGGGCCACTGTCGGACACGGTGATCACGGCTCGCCGGTTCACCGGATCGAGGGACGTGCCGATATCGATGGACCCCTTTTCTCCGAGGGCCGCGATCGCGTTGTCGACCAGGTTGATGATCACGCGCTTGATCTGGGGGCCGTCGAGCCGGAGTGCCGGGAGATCGGCATCGAGGCTTCGGTTGAGCGAAATGTGCGGGTAGGCGGTCTCGTATAGAGCCAGGGCGGCTTCGATCGCCGCGTTGAGCGAGCCTTCCACCGGCCGCGAGGGAGGAAGCCGCGCGAACTGCGCGAACTCGTCGACCAGGTGCTGCAAAGCGTCGACCTCGGAGACGATGGCCTCGATGGATTCGGAAAGAACGCGGTCGAAATCCGTGGCGCCTTTGAGATGCGCCTTCCGCACGCGCTGGGCGGAGAGCTTGATCGGAGTGAGGGGGTTCTTGATCTCATGTGCGAGCTTCCGCGCGACCTCGCCCCAGGCCGCCACCTTCTGCGCCTGCATGAGCGGCGTCACGTCCTCGAGCACGATGACCGCTCCGAGCGGCCCGCCCTGGCTGTTTGCGAGGGGCGCTGCTCGGAACCTCACTTCCCGCCGGCCCCGAAGGCCGAAGAGGGCGAGATCCCGTTCGAAGTGCGTGGACCGTCCTTCGAGAACCCGCGCGATCGACCGGGTCACCTCCCCTGAAACTTCCTGAGGAACGAGCGATGAAAGCGCCGAGTCCACAATTCTCGATGGGTCGCCGCCGAGCAGCCGGGAGGCCGCCGTGTTTACGCGCTGGACGATCTGTTGGCTGTCCACCACCACGACGCCCGTGCCGATGGTTTCGAGCACGGTTTCCATGAGGCGACGGCGCTCATCGATCTCGAGGTTCTTCCGGGTGAGATCCGCTCGTGAGAACTCGACCTCCTCCTCCGACCGCGCCAGCCTCTCCGACATGAGGTTGAACGACTGGATGAGCTTCACGAACTCTTCGTCGGTTTCGTCTTTTTCCACCCTCACCCCGCGTTCGCCCGCGGCGATCCGCTCCGCCGCAAGGGCTACGTTCCGCACCGGCCGCGCGAAGCGGCGAGCGAGGACGAAGGGCAGCCAGGAAGCGCCCACGAGAGTGAGAAGGGCCGGGAACAGGAACAAGGAGATGTAGAGAGAGGAAATCGGCCCACGCTCGGCGCGCAGCTTCTCGAATGTGTCGAGACGCCGGTCGAGATTCGCGACGAGGGCATCCTGATCGACGCTTCCCCCGCGGCCCACGATCACCACGTAACCCCCGGCGTCCGGCACCATCCGCGCCGCGAGGCGCAACTCTTCTCCGTCCCGGCTCGTCGAGAGTTCGGCGAGACGTCCGGCGCGTGCCTCGGCCGCGAGGCTGGCGATTTCGGTGGTGAGCAGGGGCGAACGGCCGTAGATCGCCTCGGTTTCGTCGCGCGCGTTCAGGATGATCAACAGATCGCTGTCGTTCGGCAGGCCGAGGCCCTGGGAGGCGAGAGGCGCTTCCGGGTCCTTGAGCCTGCGTCGCGCCAGTTCGGATGCGGCCGACGAAGCGACCGCGCGCACCGACCGGACGCGCTCCTCTTCCAGCCGAAGTGCCACCGCTTTGGCCGCCCCCGCC
>JAYUUU010000159.1:0-3521 GCA_043754395.1 Vicinamibacteria bacterium | reverse complement strand
GAGGCAACCATCATGACGAACTCGAAATGGAAGAGGCTCACGAAATCCCGCGAACCGACCACGAGGTCCTGGTACTTCTCGGAAGCAGAACGCGGGTCTTTGAGAGCCGCCTGAATACCGACGTCCTTCATGGAGTGGGGCATCGAACCGGGCTCGCTCAACGCTCACCCCTCGGCTTCGGAGAACCGTCCCGTTGTCGTACGATCACGGTTCATTCTCTCAAAAGCGGGGTCCTGACGCGCCTCCTACCCTCGAATTCACCTCTCCAAGCCACTCCCTTGAACCGCACTCTCCTGCTTTTGGTCAAACTCGTCCTGTCCGCGGGGCTCTTGGTGTATCTCCTCACGAGCGTCGACCTCTCGGACATCCTGAGCCATGTCATCGAGGGCGATCATTGGCTCATCGCGGTGGCGGTGCTGATTTACGGCACCGTGGTCATACTTTCGACGGTGCGCTGGAAGATCCTGCTCGATGCCCTCGGGGCCGCCACTCGCTTCAGCAAACTCTGCCAGTCGTACATGGTCGCGACATTCTTCAACAACTTTCTGCCGAGCAATGTGGGCGGTGACGTGGTGAGGGTCCGCGACGCAGCGAAGGCCGCCGGCTCCCACACGGCGTCTCTCACCGTGGCGGTCCTCGACCGGGTGATCGGCTTTGTGGCGCTCTATTTCATCGCCAGCACTGCTTTCCTGATCGGCGGCCCGATGGTCAGGGGACTCGCGGGCGCGCGGGTCATCCTCCTCGGCCTCACCGCCATCTTCATCGTCCTCGGCGCGGTCTTCCTGCGTTCCGGAATGGTCACCGCGGTGATCGAGCGCATCGGATTGCGGCGTTTTCCGTGGGCCTACGAGAGGTTCGAGTCGGTTCAGTCGGCGGTGAACTCCTACCGCGCGAAAAAGAAGGCGGTTCTCGAAGCCTTTGGCCTGTCACTTGTGCTCCAGTTCCTCGGGGTGTGCTACTTCTTCACCGTCGCACGCGCGCTCAAGATTCCCCTCGATTTCGAGGCCTGTCTTCTTATGGTGCCGCTGTGCACGTTGATCCAGGCCATTCCGATCTCGTTCAACGGCTGGGGCCTGCGCGAGGGCGTCTACGTTGTCTACTTCAACCAGGTGGGGCTGCCGCGGGAAAGCGCTCTTGCGTTTTCGATCGTCGCGGCTGGTCTTGTGGTGGTGCTCTCGATCTCGGGCCTGTTCGTCTGGCTCGCCCGCAGGTCGCATGAGCACGACGCCCCGCCGCCCGGCGTCGCCTGATGGGAGCCATCGAGCGGGGAGCAGATGCAGGCCGGCTCCTCCGCGATCTCATGACCCGGGACCCCGCCTTCGTCCGCGGAGGCGGCCTCGACGCGAGCGACATTCCGGTCTTCACGTTTCACAGCCTCGAGCCCCGGTCCTTCGAGCGGAGGATGGAGTTCCTCTGCGACGCGGGTTATCAAGCCATCGGCCTCCCCGCCTATCTCGACGCACTCTTCGGAAGACGGGAAGCGCCGGCGAAGTCGGTGCTCATCACGATCGACGACGGCCGCGCCACGACCTGGACCGTGGGCTATCCGATCCTCAAGCGCCTCGGGATGCGCGCCACCGCCTTCCTGGTGACCAGCGCGGTGCACGACTCGGACGAGGTCTCGAAAACCATCGACGGTGTCGACCCTGCGGAGCGCGGAGCGCTGGTGGCCCGGGACTCCTCCGCGGACCGTCCCTTCGTGACCTGGGGAGAGGTGCGGGCCATGCGCGACGTGATCGACGTCGAGAGTCACACGCACCTGCACGCGCGCGTCGCGGTGGGTTCGGAGTCGTCGGGGGAAATGACCCAGGCGATGCAGTCGGGTTACGACGCCTTCGATTGCCCCTTCGTCTGGGTCGGAGGGAAACTCGTCCGCGGCAGAGATGTCCCCATGGGCACGCCTCTGCCGATTTCACTGCCGCGCCTCGCGGGGCGACGGGCCTGGCGGTCGGTCGACCAGCGATTCGAAACCGAAACCGAGATGCGGGACGCGATCCGCTTCGATCTCGGCGAGGCACGGCGCCTCATCCGCGAGAGAGCGGGCGTCGACGCAACAGCCGTCTGCTACCCGTGGCACGTGTTCTCGGACGTCGCGAAGGAGATCGCGGCCGAGGTCGGATACGTGGCTGCCTTCGCGGGCAAGGCTTCGGCTGGTCCTTCGATCTCTCGCTCTGGTGGCGACGCGTTCAAGATCGCTCGAGTGGGTGAGGACTACGTCGAACGCCTGCCCGGACCCCATCGACGGACTCTGCTCTCCGTCCTCAAGGAGAAGTTCCTTCGGCGAGCTCCGCAAATGCGTCAGTGAACCGGCCTTCCGCCTGATTCATAGGGATCATTGTCCGCCCATGCGCCGAGCGTATCCTCGGCTTCACGAACTCATGGCGAACCTGAGGGGCCCGATTCAAAAAACCAGCCGAAGGTGGCAGCGGTCGCGAGTCAACCTCCTCGTCCTCGCAGGCGTGCCCCTCCTCCTGATGCACGTGGCGCTTCTCGTCGAGCGGGCCCTGCGGCAGGAGATGATGGATGGGCTCGTCCTGACTCGCTGGGTTCTCTCGATCGGACTGTTGTTCCTCCTGCGGCGTTTTGAAACTCGGGAACTTTCCTTCAAGTCGCCTACGGCCGCGATCGCGACGGTCCTGATCTTCGCCCTTATTCATCTCCCAATCGCCGCACCCGAGCCTGCCCTGCCGCTTGCCGCTACCGGCCTGGGCCTCGCTCTCGCCCTCGTCATATTGGACCACCAGGGCGCCGTTCAGGCCCTCGTTCTCCCCCTTATTCGTCTCGCCCGGTCGGTCTCCAGGGCGGGAAGTCTCGGGCTGTCTCGAGAGCGTCTGAAGGATCGAGCGCCTCCGGCTTTCGCCTGAGCCCTCCCCGTCGTTCTCCTTTCCTTCTTTCCTCCCGAGACCCATCATGGATTACTCCCCTCTGCATCAGGCCGTGCTGCACCTGCCGATTCTCTCCACCCTCTGCGCCTCGTTCTTCGCCATCGTCCTCTTCAGCCGCTACGCGCAGAAGGGAGCCGGGCCCCACCTCTTCTGGTGGGGTGTGGGTATGGTGACCTACGCGACGGGGACGTTCACCGAAGCCTTCACGACACTCTTCGGATGGAACGAAACCGTCTTCCGCTTCTGGTATGTCGCGGGTGCGTTCCTCGGCGGATACCCTCTCGCTCAGGGCTCGGCGTATCTCCACCTCGGCCGAAAAGCCGCGAACCGCTGGGCCTGGTTCTGGGTGAGCGTGATCGCGGTCGCATCGGTCTTCGTCTTCCTCGCTCCCATCAATCCAGCACTCGCCGACGCGCACCGGCTTTCGGGCGACGTGATCCAGTGGCGCGCGGTGCGTCTCGTGAGCCCGTTCATCAACATCTGGTCCCTGGCTTTCCTGGTGGGCGGCGCCGCGGTCTCGGCGGTGAAGTTCAAGAAGGACGCTCGCTTCAAGGGCCGGTTCGTCGGCAACGTCCTCATCGCGGTGGGCGGCCTGCTTCCCGGAATTGGTGGAAGCATGACGCGCGCGGGCTACGT
>JAYUUU010000158.1:0-5158 GCA_043754395.1 Vicinamibacteria bacterium | reverse complement strand
CTCGCGAGTCCCAACGTGTGCTCGCGCGCCTGGATCTACCGCCAGTACGACCAGCAGGTGCTGCTCAACACGCTCGTGCTGCCGGGCGGCGACGCCGCGGTGATCCGCATCGCGGGCACGCCGCGAGCCATCGCCGTCTCTTCCGACTGCAACGGCCGCTACTGCTATCTAGACCCGTACGTCGGCGCGCAGATCGCGTTCGCGGAGGCCGCGCGCAACGTCGCATGCTGCGGCGGGCGTCCGGCTGCGATCACCGACTGCCTCAACTTCGGCAATCCCGAGAAGCCCGAAGTGATGGGGCAGATCGTGAAAGCGCTCGAGGGCATCGGTGAAGCGAGCCGCGCGCTCGACGCGCCGGTGACCGGCGGGAACGTCTCGCTTTACAACGAGACCGACGGTGTGCCGATTTACCCGACGCCGGTGATCGGTGCGGTGGGTCTGCTCGAAGACGCCAGCCAGTCCATCACGCGGACCTTCGCTCGAGCGGGGGATACCGTGCTGCTCCTCGGCGACACCGACTTCGCCCTCGGCGGCAGCGAATACATGAGGACGATTCACGGCACGGTGGCAGGCGCGCTCCCGCGTCTTGACCTTTCCGCCGAGAAGGCGCTTTACGACGTGGTGCTCGATCTCCATCAGCATCAGAGGCTCGCGTCTGCTCACGACGTCGCCGATGGCGGCATCGCCGTGGCCCTTGCGGAGTGTTGTTTCAATTTCGAGAGCGCCGCTCTAGGCGGCGACTTCGACCTGGGGGACCTCGGCGGCGGCGACGACTTCGACGAAGGCGATCCGCGACGAACCGACGCGGTTCTCTTCTCCGAAGGACCTTCGCGGATGATCGTCTCGACCCGAGATCCCGAAGCGGTGGAAGCGCGCGCGGCCAAAGGCGGCGTGCCGTGCCGCCGGCTTGGATATGTGGGCGGGGCGCATCTCACGTTGCGTTCGGGCGGCGTTCAGCTCACCCGACATTCGGTGTCCGAACTCCTGAACACATGGATTTCTCTCGAGCGCAGGCTTTCGGCTTAGAGTTTGCCCATGAAGCCTTGCGGTGACGAACCAAGGACGGAGCCGAATTTGTGGCCGTCCTCAGCTTCGCTGAGCACGCCACCGCAAAGTCGCTGCGCTCGTTTGTCACTTCGGCGGTTTCCCCGGGGTGCGAGGCGATGATTACTCAGGCGGAGGAAGTTGCGGCCCCCCACCTCGTAGAGGACGATCACTTCAAGGATCAATGCGGGATTTTTGGGGTGTTTGGCCATCCGGAAGCCTCGAATTTGACCTACCTTGGCCTCTACGCGCTTCAGCATCGCGGTCAGGAAGCGGCGGGCATCGTCGCCTCGAATGGGAAGGAACTCGCGGCCCTTCGCGGCACGGGCCTTGTGAGCGAAGTCTTCGCGCGAGAGGAGTCGATCGCAGCACTCGTCGGCTCATCCGCGATTGGCCATGTGCGCTATTCGACCGCGGGCGGGAGCTCTGAACGCAACGTCCAGCCCATCCTCATCGACTGCCAGCGCGGCGAGATCGCAGTGGCTCACAACGGCAACCTCGTGAACGCCGACGTTCTGCGCGGCCAGCTCGAATCCGCGGGATCGATCTTCCAGTCCAGTTCCGACACCGAGGTGCTGCTCCATCTCTATGCACGCGCCCGCATCGGCCCGGTCGAGGATGCGATCGCCTCCAGCCTGCTGAAAGTTAAAGGCGCGTACTCCCTTCTCTTTCTCACGCAGAATGCCTTGATTGCCGCGCGCGATCCCATGGGCATACGGCCTCTGGCGCTTGGAAAGCTGGGTGATGCCTACGTCCTCTCGTCCGAGACCTGCGCCTTCGACCTGATCGAGGCCACGTACCTCCGCGACGTGGCCCCCGGTGAAGTTCTCGTCATCGACAAAGACGGCCTTCGCTCCTACTTCCCCTTTCCGAAGGACACCGCGCGGCACTGCATCTTCGAGCATGTCTATTTCGCCCGGCCCGATTCGAAAGTCTTCGGCCACAGCGTTTTGATGTCCCGCCTCGAGATGGGCCGGCGGCTCGCGAAAGAATCACCCGTTCCCGCGGACGTCGTGGTGCCGGTTCCCGACAGCGGTATAGGTGCTGCCCTCGGATACGCAGAGGAAAGCGGTGTCCCCTACGTGATGGGTCTCGTGCGCAATCACTACATCGGACGCACGTTTATCGAGCCCAAGCAGAAGGTCCGCAGCTTCGGCGTGCGGATCAAGCTCAACCCCGTGCGTGAAGTCCTCGAAGGCAAGCGTGTCATCCTCATCGACGACTCGATCGTGCGCGGCACCACGTCGCGGAAGATCGTCGAACTGATCCGATCCGCGGGGGCGGCCGAGGTTCACCTCCGCATCTCCTCTCCTCCCACCACCCATCCCTGTCACTACGGCATCGACACACCGCGCCGCAGCGAGCTCATCGCCTCGTCGCAGACGGTCGAGGAAATTCGCGAGAAGGTGGGTGCTGACACCCTGGCTTACCTCTCACAGGGCGGTCTGATCTCGTCCGTGGGAGATACGCACGGGACACGCCACTGCACCGCGTGCTTCACCGGCAAATACGCCGTGCCGGTTCGCGAGGAAGAGACGGAAGAACTGTTCCCGGCCGCGGTCAGCGGCTGAGGAAGCCAAGCGCCCGTTCGGCCGCCCAGAATCGGCCGGGTGCTTTGGTTCTCGCCGCGAAGCCCACGTGGCCGCCCGTGGGGAGGATTTCGCGAGTCACGACGCCCGACCTGGGCAGGTCGAATTTCCTGACGCTCGCCGCGGGAATCATCGGGTCGTCCTCGGCGGAGATGATGAGGGTGGGGCGGTCGATTTCGCGAAGCCACGGTCCGGCACTCGACCGCGTGTAGTAATCCTCCGCGGAGGAAAAGCCCGCGTAGGGCGCGGTGATCTTTTCGTCGAACTCGCGCACCGTCCGCACCCCGGTCTCGCGGCCCGCCTCATACATTTGGGAGTTGCGAGCCTGTATCCGGGTGTAGGACGCCTTCAGGTCGGCCACGAATCGAGACACGTAGACGCGATTCCCGGGCGAGTGCAGGGCGTCGCTGCAGGCGAGGAGGTCCACTGGAGTCGAGATCGCGACCGCGGCCTTGACCTCAGGGGGAAGCGCTTCGCGGGACCTCCCAACCGCGAGGAGCACGTGATTCCCACCCAGAGACGCGCCAAAGAGTGCGACGCGGGATGTCATCGTGGCCACCTGCCTCGCCACCGCGACCAGATCCTTCTCGAGGCCGGCGTTGTAGAGCCGAGGGCAGAGCTCGAACGAGTCGCCCGCGCCGCGCATATTCACTCGCACGATGTGCCAGCCCGCCGCGTATGCGTGCAGGCCCATCGACAACAGGTAGGTGGATGCGTCGCGGCCGCCCATGCCGTGAAGCAGGATCAACGCGGGCGAGTCGGCTCTCCCTCCGCTCTGCCAGGTGGCGCGAGAGAGGATCTTCACGTCGTCTTCCGATTCGACGATCAAGTCCTCGACCGGAAGAGTCCAGCGCAGGTTCCGCCGATGGAAGTATCCGAGGATCGTCTGAGTGTGGCCGCCTCGCGCGAACCAGGGCGGGGTGAAACTCAAACCGTCAGGACGATCTTCCCGAAGTGTTCGGACGCCTCCATCATGCGGTGGGCCTCTGCCGCGCGTTCCAGCGGGAGTGTCGTGTGGACGTGGGTCTTGAGGCGTCCCGCGAAGAAATGGGGTGCCGCGGCCAGCAGATCGGCCCGGCTGCCCATGTAGGAACCCATGAGCGAGAGGTGCTTGACGAAGAGGAAACGCAGATCCGTGGCCCCGGTTGGTCCGGAGGTCGCGCCACAGGTGACGAGGCGTCCTCGTTGGGTGAGCGATTGAATCGAGCGTTCCCATGTCTTGCCGCCCGTGTGTTCGATCACCACCTCGACGCCCTTCTTTGAGGTCAGACGTTTCACCTCGGCCACCACGTCGCCGGTGTAGTGATCGACCACCTCATCGGCGCCGAGACTTCGCGCGAGTTCGAGCTTTTTCTCACCGCCACCCGTGGCGATGACACGAGCCCCCATGAGCTTCGCGATCTGAATCGCGGCCATGCCGACGCCACTCCCGGCCGCCCACACCAAAACGTCCTCCCCGACTCTCACCTGCGCGCGCACCACGAGCATTCTCCACGCGGTGAGGAAGACGAGAGGGAAAGCGGCTGCGTTCTCGAAGGAGATCGAGTCGGGTATGGGAATGATGCTGGCCAGGGGCACCGCGACGAACTCGGCGTAGCCGCCGGGGCGACCGTGGCCGAGGATCCGATACTGGCGGCAGAGGAAATCGTCGCCGGCGAGGCACATCGCGCATCGCCCGCAGGAAGTGCCCGGCTGCAGCATGACGCGCTGAGCGACCTTGAGCCCTGTGGTGTCGATGCCTTCAGGCAGGGAAGCGATTTCGCCCGCGATGTCATTCCCGAGAATGTGCGGCAGCGGTGGCTTGTAGCCGGCAAGACCGCTCCTTGTCCACAGGTCGAGATGATTGAGAGCGCAGGCCCGGACACGAATGAGGGCCTCGCCAGGTGCTGGGTTTGGAGTTTCGGCCCCGGTGAGTTCGAGAACCTCCGGGCCGCCTTGGTTACGGATCAGAGCTGCGCGCATTCACTCCTCGGGAAACGTCCTATAACCTTCACCTTCGCGCGCTTGGCGCGCCACGAGAACGGTTTTTGGATGATACAGGCCTTCAGAGTCACGAAGCGGTACGACGCGCATGGCGTCGCCTTGCGCGATGTGTCGCTTCACGTGCCCAAGGGAGAGTTCTGCTTCCTCACCGGTCCCTCCGGTGCGGGGAAGACGACGCTCCTCCGCCTGATCCTTCGTGAAGAGCTGCCGACCGAGGGTCAGATTCTCGTCGGCGGACGCAACGTTTCCGTTTTGCCGAAGCACAAAATCCCCGAGTTCCGAAGAACGCTCGGAGTTGTCTTCCAGGACTTCAAGCTGCTGAAGCTCAAAACGATTCTGGAGAACGTGGGCTTCGTCCTGCGCGTCCTTGGTGTGCCGGAAGAGGAACGCAAGCGCCGTGCGTTCTTGGCTCTTAAATCCGTTGGCCTCGAGGACAAACTCGATTCATTTCCGCTTCAGCTTTCAGGCGGCGAACAGCAGCGGGTGGCCATCGCCCGCGCCCTCATTAACGAACCCGAGCTGGTTTTAGCCGACGAGCCCAC
>JAYUUU010000157.1:0-15396 GCA_043754395.1 Vicinamibacteria bacterium | reverse complement strand
GCGATCCACACGAGGCCCAGCGGCAGTCCGGAAGAGAAACTCAGGAGGGCAACTACCGCGAGCCGCTTCGAGCGGACGGCATGTTTCAAGCTCTCCAGGGTGCTCAGCCGCTCAACCATGAAGCGAGGAGGATAGTCGGTCTAGACCGAGACGCCATGAATCGGCAGGGCGGCCCCGATCAAGACGACATCAAAGGCCGCGCCACCGGTACGGCGCCCTGGCCCCTCAAGACAAGCCGCCCCGCTACAGACCGTAGCGAACGATCTTCTGATGCAAGGCCTGCCGGGAGATTCCGAGCAGTCGAGCGGCTTCGGCGCGCGAGGCACTTCTCGCGAGCGCCGATTTCAACAGAGTGCGCTCGAAACCACCGAGTGCGGAGTGCAGGGATAGAAGAGGCGTCTCGTCTGCCGCCTGGCCCCCTCGCGAAGCCTCGCCGCCTGAAGCCAAGGGTCGCGTCCACGCGATCACGCTCGTCTCCGCGAGAACCACCGCCCGCTTCATCTGCTGCTCCAGTTCGCGAACGTTCCCTGGCCAGGAATGCTCGAGGATCTCCGCTTCCGACCGAGGGCTGAGGCGTGCGCGACCACCGCTGGCGCGGGCCACGAAGTAACGGGCCAGGCGCACTATGTCGCGTCCCCGCTCCCGCAGGGGCGGGACGGTGAGACAAACGCCTTGGAGCCGGTAAAGCAGATCCTTTCTGAATCGACCCGCGGCCACGAGTTCCTCGAGCGGCTGGTTCGCGGCCACTACGATGCGCAATTCGGCGCGGCGCTCCTGGTTCTCGCCAACCCGCCGGTACGTGCCGTCTTGAAGGAATCGCAACAGACTGATCTGAGACCGCATCGAGAGGTCGGCCACTTCGTCGATAAACAAAGTTCCGCCCCGAGCCTCCTCTACAAGACCCGGCCGATCGGTCTGGGCGCCCGTGAAGGAACCGCGAACGTGGCCGAAGATGTGGCTTTCGAAAAGCTCGTCGGAAAGGCTCGCGGCGTTTACGGGCACGAACTTTCGCGCCGAGCGCGGCGACAGGTCGTGAATCGCACGGGCCACATTCTCCTTGCCGACTCCGGTCTCCCCGTAGATCGATACCGGAAGGTCCGAAGGCGCCGCCCTTCGCACCAGGCCGCTCAATTCGCGGACCGGCCGCGACGTGCCGATCAGTCCCGCGAGGAACTCCTCCGGCTCGTCGGAAGTCTCGGCCTCGGCCTCGATCACCGCCGAAACGCCGGTGGAGGGGCATTGAAATTCCACGCCAAAGAGCTCCTTGAGGTCGGACCTGACGATGGCAAGGATGCGCCGATCGCCGAACTCTTCGATCCGGGCGAGACTCCTTTGGACCTCATCGCTCAGGGTGGACGCTCCCTGGGAAAGAGCCACCCCGAGCTGCGCGACCGAGCGAAGCGGCGGATAGAGGCTGCCGTTTCTGGCCGCCCGATCGAAGGGCGCTGAAGCCCTGTGCGGCTCGCGGCGCAGCAGGACGCGACCAAGTGCTATATCCGCGAGCCCTTCGGCCACGGGCCCCGCGTCCTTGATCGCCGATGCGATGCGCGCCTCGCGCAAGGCGAGGGCCAGGTTGGAGGCCGAGAGCGCGGCGAGGGACCTCCGAACATACGCACGCGCCAGTCCTCCTTGATCCTGCGCGTAGCGGAAGAAGGAGAGCGCCGCGGTGGCGCGGTCGAGTGCGCCTTCTGGGTCCCGGCCCGCGAGTTGCGCATCGGCGAGGAGCAGATCGATCTCGGCGCGGCACTCGGTGGTTCCGAAACCGCGTCGCGCGACATCGGCGGCCCGCTCGATCGCGGGCAGGGCCTCATTCGGTTCGCCTTGGGCAAGGCCGAGGAGCCCAGTCCGTCGACCGGCGCTCAGGTGCTCGTGGGGCGAGAAAGCGCGGGCGAAGAGACGACCCGATTGGTCCGCGTCCCGTCCCGCCTCACTCCACCTGCCGGAGTGAGCCATGAGGTCCGCGCGCTCGGAGAGAACTCCCGCGAGCACACCCCGGTCGCGGAGACCGTTTGAAGCTCCCTGCGCCCGCTCGAGGTCGCTTCGCGCGCCAACGACCTCTCCCATTTCGCGGGCCACGCGGGCCTTCAGCAGCAGGGCTTCAACGTACTTCGCGCGCTCACGCGTGGACACCGCACACGCGCACGCATGGGCCGCCATACGCGCGGCCTGGCCGAGACGGCCCGAGTGAAGCGCCAATTGACCCCGGAAAAGACTCAGTTCGGTTCCGCCCGGATCGAGCGGCGCATAACTCGACTCGATGACGACGTCAGCATCGCGGAAACGGCCAAGGCCGATCAGGGCGCGGATCCTTGAAGCCTCCAGGGCGCGGCGCAGGCCGTGTCCCGGCTCAATCCCCCGAAGCGCCTCGCTCACCCAGGAAAGCGCAACCGAGAACCGGCCGAGACCGATCTCGATTTCCGCCCGGAGGGCGAGAAAGGCTTTCCCCCCCTCGTTCGAGAACCGCTTCTTCCGAGCCCGGGCGGCCCGGTCGGCCTCGGCATGCCGGCCCCGCAGAATCAAGGAGCGCAGCGACTGAAGGAGAGTGTCTTCAGCCAGCAGGGTGTTGAGGGAGAGTTCCATGTCGTTTCGGCCCTTTCGCTTGTTGGACCGATAGTGAATTTCATGAGGCCTTATTCATTAATCGAACTGTGACGCTTCGCCGAGCGTCACAACCCCAGGACGCCGTAGTGAAACTCGGCCTGCATTCGGCGAGCGCGCAGCCTGCCCTTGGGGCACGGCGGAGTTTCACCACGGCCTCCTAGGAGTAACGTGCCCTATTTGCCGGGACGTCTCTGGAGCCCTCAGTCGATGATCGTCGCGATAGACGTCACCACCCTGCGTGGACACATCTCGGGTGTCGGGTACTACACCGCGCGAATCGTCGAGCATCTGGCCCTGGCCGGCGGCGGCGAGGTCAGCGAGCTCCTCCTTCTCTCAAATGGCCCGGTCAATCGACCCCTGCCTCAAGGCGCTCGGCTCGTTACCGGCTTCCGTTTCCCGGTCCGCTCGGTTTGGATGCAGTTCCTCCTGCCCCTCCTCCTCCGGAAAGTCCGTCCGGACATCGTCCATTACACGAACTATCTCGCTCCGGCCCTGCCCACGGCGCCGTACGTCGTCTCGGTCCACGACATGAGCCTCACCCGCACCCCCGAGCATCACACGCTCAAGAAGCGCCTCCTGACCGCGAGCCTCGTCCCCATTGTGGCGCGACGCGCGCGACTTGTCCTCACCCCGTCACGCGCCACCAGCCTCGATGTAATCGCGGACCTGCGGATCGCGGAGGAGCGGGTGGTTTCGATTCCGTATGCGGCCGCCGAGATGTTTCGGCCGGTGAAGGAGCGGCCAACCTGCCACGGAACCGATCAGCCCTACTTCCTGTTCGTGGGAACGATCGAGCCGCGGAAGAATCTTCTACGCCTAATCAACGCTTTTGCGGATTTCGCGCACGACGTTCCGGACGTCCGCCTGGTGCTAGCGGGCCAGCGCGGCTGGAAGTGCGAGGAGATCTACGAACGGGCTCGCGCCGCAGATGTCGTCGATCGCATCACTCTGCTCGACTACGTGAATGAGGCAGCGCTTCCAGCCCTCTACTCGCATGCGCTCGCCTGCGTGTATCCGAGTCTCTTCGAGGGATTCGGGTTCCCTGTGGTGGAAGCGATGAGCTGCGGGACGCCGGTCCTGACGTCGAACAGCACGTCGCTCGCTGAAATTGGCGCGGGAGCGGCCCTCCTCGTCGACCCCCTGGACACACGCGCCCTGACCGAGGGAATGCGAGCCCTCGCCCGGGACGCCGATCTGCGGGCGGACCTGCGAGCCCGCGGCCTCGCGCGCGCCGCCACCTTCTCGTGGTCCGAAACCGGGCGAAAGACACTCGCGGCGTACCGACGCGCGTTAACGGGCAGCCTGCTAGATTCCGCGGGCGATGCGCATCCTCACAGCGGGTGAATCCCACGGTCCGGCCGTGTTGTGCGTGGTGGAGGGACTCCCGGCGGGGCTCGACATCGACAAAGACCGCATCAACCGAGAGCTTTCGCAACGTCAACGCGGGTACGGTCGCGGCGGGCGAATGAAAATCGAGCAGGACAAAGTGGAGATCCTGAGTGGTGTTCGCCATGGCCTCAGCCTGGGCTCGCCCATCACCCTCGTGGTACGGAACAAGGATCACGCGAACTGGAGCGACGTGATGTCGCCTGACCCGCTCGGTGATCCGGCCGCAGCCGCAGCCGCGGTCTCGAAGCGCGAACGCACGTCGCCACGGCCCGGACATGCGGATCTGGCGGGAGCGCTCAAGTACCTGACGCGCGATCTTCGCAACATCATCGAGCGATCGAGCGCTCGGGACACCGCGGCGCGGGTGGCCGCGGGAATGCTCGTTCAATCACTGCTCGATGTCTTCGGAGTCGAAGTCCGCTCGCACGTCGTGTCCATTGAAGGCGCGGCGCTCCACCACGACGTCGCCTTCGCCGATATGAAGTCGTCTTCCTCCTCGGACGTCGGCTGTGTGGATGAGAAGGTCGCCGAACAGATGCGCGCCGCGATCAACGCGGCGAAGAAGGACGGCGACACCCTGGGCGGCGAGATTGAAGTCGCCGTGAAAGGCGTGCCTCCAGGCGTGGGCAGCTTCGCGCAGTGGACGTCGCGGCTCGACGGGCAACTTGCCCAGGCCCTGATGTCGATCCCCTCGGTGAAGGCGGTAGCCCTCGGGAACGGCTTCGATGCGGGCCGCAAAAGGGGAAGCGCTTTCCACGACAAGATCGGCTTCGAGCCCGCGAAAGGGTTCACGCGTCCGTCCAACAACGCGGGTGGAATCGAGGGTGGCGTCTCAAACGGTGAAGAGATTCGGGTGCGGGCCATCGTAAAGCCCATTCCCACCCTGATGAACCGCCTGCCGTCGGTCGACCTCAAAACCATGGAGCCGGCTCCGGCCGCGATCGAGCGAAGCGACACCTGCGTGGTGCCCGCGGCCGCGGTGGTGAGCGAAGCGATGGTGCGCATCATCCTCGCGACCGCCCTGCTCGAAACGTATGGCGGCGACTCCCGCCAGCAGGTCCTCGCGCACTTTCAAAGCGCCCGCGACTTGCGGGCCCGGACCTTCGGCTTCGAAAACCAGCCCAACGGAAGGAACTGAACCTTGGCTATCCGGCCCATCGTCAAGTGGGGTGAGGGTGTGCTTCACGCGCCTTCTTCACCTGTCCCCGCGGTGACAGACGACATTAAAGCCCTGCTCGACGACATGCACGAGACCATGATCGCAGCGCCCGGCATTGGACTCGCGGCCCCCCAGATCGGCATCGGCCTGCGCGTGATCATCGTTGACCTCTCGGTCGGCGAGGATCCTGCTCAGCTCATCGAACTGGTGAACCCCGAGTACGTTTCACGCGAAGGAGAGGTCAAGGAGGAGGAGGGTTGCCTTTCGGTGCCCGGCTACGCCGGCTCGCCCATTCGGCCCCGTTTCGTTCGCGTGAAGGGCCTCGGCCGCGATGGCTTGGAGAAGGTCTATGAAGGAGACGGCTTGCTCGCGCGGGCTTTCTGTCACGAGATCGATCACATCGACGGAAAACTCTTCGTCGACCGTCTCACCCCGCTCAAGCGCGATCTGATGATCCGGAAACTCCGAAAACGGGCCCGGGCCAACGACTGGGACGAGCAGGAACGTTGAAGGTCGTGTTCATGGGCACCGGTGATTTCGCGGTGCCGACCCTCGAGGCCCTCGGCCGCTCCGGCCATGAGGTCTCCCTCGTGGTCTCACAACCAGATCGCCCCCAGGGCCGCGGCCTGACTCTTCGACCGACACCGGTCAAGGCAGCGGCGCAACAGCTCGGTCTCGACGTCTTCCAGCCCGAGAAGTTGCGGCTCGAGCCCGACCGCGTGGTCGCGCAACAAGCGGATGTGCTGGTGGTCGTGGCTTACGGCCAGATCCTTCGCGAAAACATCCTCGAATGCGCTCCGCGCGGGGCCATCAACGTTCATGCCTCGCTCCTGCCGAAGTATCGAGGCGCCGCGCCGATTCAGTGGGCGATCGCAAACGGCGAGACGCGCACCGGGGTCACCACGATGCAGCTCGATCGGGGCATGGACACCGGGCCGATCCTTCTTCAGGAGGAGTGCGACATCGAGGCCGGCGACACAACACAGACGGTGGAACCCCGACTCGCGGCAATGGGCGCGGCACTCCTGGTGACCACCCTCTCGGATCTAGCCGCGGGGACGCTCACGCCGAGGGAGCAGGACGAGACCCGGGCTACAAAGGCGCCCCTGATCCGGAAGTCCGACGGCGCTATTTCGTTCGAACGCCCGGCCGCGGAAATCGCGAACCGCCTGCGCGGCTTTTCGCCCTGGCCCGGACTTCAATTCGCGCACGCTCGAAAATCCGTGAAGATCCTCGCCGCGGTGGCCTTGCCGGAGAAAGGGTCGGCGGCGCCCGGCGTCGTCCTTCGGGTTTCAAGGGACGGCGTCGACGTCGCATGCGGTGCAGAATCGACGCTCCGCCTCCTGCGAGTCCAGCCCGAAAGCCGCGGCCCGGTCTCGGCATTCGACTTCGCGAACGGCGCGAAGGTGACAATCGGCCAGGTTCTCGGAGCAACCGCCCCGAGCGATTAAACTTGGCGGCTCGCAAGCCCTCCCTCTCTTCAGAAATGCTCCGTAAGCTCCTCGTCCTCTCGATCGCTCTCGCCTGCGGAGTGATCTCGGCCGCTCTCACCCTTAGAATCGTCCGCAACTCTCAGACCACCTCCGTCCCGAATCTCACCGGACGGACCCTGGCCGCGGCCACCAACGACGCGGGCCAGCGTCGCCTTCGCCTCAAGGTGACCGACCGAAAGAATCATCCCAGGATCGGGACGGGCCGGGTGATCGAGCAGGATCCGCCGCCTGGAACTTCGATCAAGGAGAACCGCTCGCTGAGGGTTGTCCTGAGCATGGGTCCGAGAAAGACCACGGTCCCGGACGTGCAGGGTCAGGCCCTGCGCAGCGCGCGACTCCGCCTCGACGGCATGGGCGTCCCGATCCGCCGGATCATCGAAGCCCCTTCCGCGGTCGCGGATGACACAGTCCTCCTCCAGGTTCCAGAAGCCGGAACGGTGGAGAACCTCGGAGACGGGGTCCTGCTCATCGTTGCGCGGAATGGGTCGATGCGCGACTACGTGATGCCTGACCTCATCGGCAAGGACCTCACCGATGTCTCGCGCGCGTTTCAAAGCCGCGGCTTCGTGCCGCCCCAGGTCCGCTACAAAAGCTACCCGGGCCTGCTCCGCGGCACCATCCTTTCGCAGAGCCCGCTCGCCGGATATCGGTTGAATCCGAGAACCGCGGTCATCTTCGAGGTCTCGGAAGGTTCGTGACCGTCAACTCGGTTTCGAGGATCCGCGTGCGATTCGCGGAAACGGACAAGTTCGGCTACGCCTATCACGGCGCCTATTTCGCGTGGTTCGAAGTGGGCCGCACCGACTGGCTGCGCGAGCGCGGCATGACCTACGTCGATCTGATGGCGAAGGACGTGCACCTTCCGGTGGTGTCGACCGCTGCCAAATTCGTCCGCCCGGTCGCGTACGATGATCAGATCGAGATCACGACGAAATTGACCAGGGTCACGGGTGTCCGCATTGTTTTCGACTACGAGCTCCGGCGCGGACATCACACCGTAGTGCTCACCCACGCCCATACCGAACACGCGGCGGTCGACGGAACCGGGCGCCCACGACGTTTTCCGGAAGAGATATTGAGGCTTCTCAAATGAAACTTGTGGTCACCGGCGCCTGCGGATTCATCGGCTCGCACCTGTGCGATCGGCTGCTCGCCGCGGGGCACGACGTGGTGGGCATCGACGGTTTCGTGCCCTTCTATCCGCGTGAGATGAAGGAGCGGAATATCGCCTCGGCGAAGGCTGAAAAACGCTTCACGCTTCACGAGACGCTCATCGAGACCGCTCCGAATCTGCGCTCGGTGCTCGAGGGGGCAGACGCGATTTACCATCTGGCCGCCCAGGCGGGGGTCCGGCCCTCGTGGGGAGACGACTTCAAGGGCTACGTCGATCACAACGTCCTTGGGACACAGAAGCTTCTCGAAGCCGCGGTGGAGGCCCGGGTAACGCGGCTGATTTACGCCTCCTCATCGTCCGTTTACGGTGACGTAAAGGAACTTCCACTTCGCGAGTCGATGGCGCTCTCCCCGGTCTCGCCCTATGGCGTCACGAAGCTCGCGGCCGAGCACCTCGTGCACCTGTACGGCAAAGCGAACGATCTCTCGGTCACCAGCCTGCGCTTTTTCACGGTCTACGGACCGCGGCAGCGGCCGGACATGGCGTTTCACCGATTCCTGAAGGCGGTCCGGGATGGCCAGCCGATCACCCTCTACGGGGATGGCGAACAGACCCGCGACTTCACGTTCATCGCCGACCTGATCGATGTTCTGCAAGCCGCCATCGTC
The DNA here is from genome assembly GCA_043754395.1 of Vicinamibacteria bacterium. Taxonomy (GTDB): domain Bacteria; phylum Acidobacteriota; class Vicinamibacteria; order Fen-336; family JAGNNV01; genus JAGNNV01. Next base: position 6,972 of record JAYUUU010000157.1, on the reverse strand, counting down.
TCGGGGAAACCCGGTCTCGTCTATAACGTGGGAGGCGGGCAACGCATCTCGGTTCTCAAGGTTCTGGACACCATCTCCGAGGTGACAGGTCGTGAGGTCAGGGTCGATCGACAGGCAGGTCAAAAAGGCGACATGCGGGATACTCTTGCGGATACGGCGCAGGCAGCACGCGATCTCGGGTTCATCCCGAAGACGCCCCTTGCCACTGGACTGAAAGCGGAATGGGAATGGATTTGTTCATGAACTCTCGTCGGACTCGCACGGTCCTGGCCCTGGCCCTGGCCTCGACTCTTTCTTGCGGGCGGCAGGAAGTGGATATCGCGACGCTTGCGAGCAACTCCGACCAGGTCATCTGGGAAGCCGGGCAGAAAGCCCTCAAGGGCAAACAATGGGACATCGCGCGGCAGCATTTCCGAAGGATCGTCGATGGTTTCCCCCAGAGCCAGCTCGTGCCACAGGCCCGCATCGCCACCGGCGACGCCTACTTCGCGGAGGGCGGGGCGGGGAATCTCACCCTCGCGGCCTCTCAGTATCGTGAGTTTCTGACCGTTTTTCCGTCTCATCCGCGAGGCGACTACGCGCAGTTTCAGATCGGCGAGAGTTTCTACAATCAGAAGAACTCGCCCGACCGTGATCAGACCCAGGTGCTTAAGGCCCTCGACGAGTTCCTCGGTTTCCTCGACCGTTACCCCGATTCTCCCCTCGCGAAAAGCGCGCGGGAGCGCGTGAAGACGTGCCGAGCGTCGCTCGCAAGGTCGGAGTTTGTCGTGGCGTACTTCTATCAGAAATCCCGCAAGGCCTACCGCGCCGCCATCCCGCGCTACGAGACCATCCTCAAGAACTACCCGGATTTCGAACAGACGGATGAGACCCTGCTCCGCCTGGGCCAGTGCCTTGCGTACGCGGGTCGCACGGCAGAGGCGGCGCCGGTCCTCGCGAGGCTCCTCGATGAGTATCCGGATTCGCCGTTCGTGAAGGATGCGCGGCTTCTGATGGCCCCGCCCGCCGACCCGAAGGCGACGCCGGGTCTTTAGGAGACCGGCTTCTCGATCTTCTTCAAGAGCCGCACGATCGTGCCGCCCTCCGGGGGGAACGAGTATTCCACCTCGGACATGAAGGCGCGCATGAAGAAGAGGCCGCGTCCCGCGGCACTCAGCAGGTTCTCGGGGGCGGTCGCATCGGGCACCGCGTCGGGGTTGAAACCCGCTCCCTGATCCTGGATCCACACCTCGATCGCTCCTGCCGTGAGCCCGAAGCTCAGGGTCACGCGCTTTTGGGGATCGAGCTTGTTCCCATGCTTGAGGGCGTTCACCACGCACTCGCGCACGGACACCGACAAGTCGTGGACGCCGTCCTCGTCCAGACCGCCAATCGTCGCGAGACGATCGACGAAAGCCTGAACTGGTTCGAGGATATCCATCCGGCTCTCGAAGTCGATCCGGACGGTGGCGGGGCGTGCCGTCATATGGCTAACTTTGGAGGATATGACACCCAGCGTCGATATTCGACTTCGGCGCGCTAGAAATTGTGTTCAAGATAATCTCTAGCTTCATGAGAATTCGTCCGGCCCGGTCGTTTCGCGGAAGCTTCCGCCTGCCCGGAGACAAGTCGATCACCCACCGCGCCTTCATCTTCGGCGCCCTGGCCAAGGGGGTGACCACGATCGACGGCGCCTCGCTCGGGGATGACTGCGCTTCAACAAGGCGCTGCCTCGAGGCACTCGGAGTTCGCTTCGACTGGAGCCTGGACCGAGCCATGTTCTCGGTCCATGGTGGGCAGGCGTTGCGGCCCCCCGAGGGTCCGCTCGATTGCGGAAACTCCGGAACGACGCTCCGTTTGCTCATGGGCGTGCTCGCCGGCTCCTCCTTCACCTCGGAGTTGTCGGGCGACGCCTCCTTGAACCGCCGGCCCATGGAACGGGTGGCGAAGCCCCTTCGCCGGATGAGGGCGCGGATCGAGACCACCAAGGGGCATCCACCCGTGCGCGTCACGGGGTCGAACCTTGAAGGTGCGGCGGTCGAGACCGAAGCAGCGAGCGCTCAGATCAAGAGCGCCATCCTCCTCGCCGCCCTTCGTGCCGAGGGACACACCATTCTCCGCGAACCGGAGGCCACCCGGGACCACACCGAGAGGATGATCCGATCGTTCGGCGGAGCGCTGCGCCAGAACGGCACACAGATCGAGCTCGACGGTCCCCAGACGCTCGTAGCGCAACATGTCCGTATCCCGGGCGACCCTTCAAGCGCCGCGCCCTTCGTCGTGGCGGCCTTGATCCTCCAGGACTCCGAGGTCGTCATAGAGAATGTCCTTCTGAATCCGCACCGGGTGCGGTACCTCGATGTCTTGCGGTCGATGGGCGCCCGGATCGAAAGCGAGGTCACGTCCACGACGGACGCCGAGCCGTCGGGCCGAATCATCGCAAGGTCCTCCGAACTCAAGGGGCTCACCCTTGACCCAAAGGATGTGCCCGCGGTGGTCGACGAACTGCCGATCCTCGCGATCGCCGGGGCGTTCGCCAGAGGCCGGTTCGAGGTTCGCGGCGCCTCGGAATTGCGCGTGAAGGAATCCGACCGGATCAAGGCCATGGTCGCGGGCCTTGGGGCCATGGGAGGCCGGATCGTGGAGCTCGAGGACGGTTTCACGATTGAGGGAGGCGCGCCCTTGAGGGGGACCGCGGTAGACAGCCACGGGGACCACCGGATCGCGATGGCCCTCGCCGTCGCCGCTCTAGGCGCGCGAGGAGACACAGATATCGCGGGTGCCGAGGTGGTCTCAATCTCACTTCCCGCGTTCTTCGATGAACTCAGCCGCGGTGCCGCTCTTTGAAAACACCCTCGCGGATAGCGCTTGTGGGCTTCATGGGCTCGGGCAAATCGACGGCAGGCAGGCTGCTTGCGGAACGACTCGGCTACCGGTTCGAGGACGCGGACGCTCGGGTGGAGACGCTCGCGGCGTCTTCGATCAGGGAGATCTTCCGGGTACGGGGCGAGGATTCCTTCCGGGACCTGGAGCGCCAGGCGATCTCGGAGCTCCTCAACGAGGAGCGGATCGTCATCGCCACCGGTGGCGGCGCCTTCGCACAGGAGGCATGCGCGGAAATGCTCTTAACCCGCACTTTCACCATCCACTTGAGCTGCGAGTTCGGCGAAGCCTACGCCAGGGTGGCGGGGGAGACGGGGCGTCCCCTTGTCGAGAAGGGCGAAAGTGCGATGGCTGCGCTTTATGCTGAGCGAAAAGACAAGTACTCTCGCGCACACGCAACCATCGACACCACCCGCCGGTCCCCGGAACAGGTGGCGGCCGAGCTGCTTCGTCTCCTGCCGAACTCGTAACCCTGGTCATCCATGCGCTATCTGATCCTCTCGGACATCCACGCGAACTACGAGGCCTTCAAGGCGGTGATGAACGCCACGCGGCGGAAGCGGTGGGACAAGGCGATCTGCCTGGGCGACATCGTGGGTTACGCGGCGGAAGTGAACCAGACCGTCGATCGCCTGCGCGCCATCAAGCCGCTCATCGCCATCCGCGGGAACCACGACAAGGTCTGCGCGGGGGTCGAAGGCGAGGAACGGCTCGCCAAGTTCTCCCGCTTCGCCAGGGTCGCCGCGGAGTGGACCGCGCAAAAGCTCACCCGAACGAACCGCCGTTATCTCGCGTCGCTCGCCAAGGGACCGAAGATGGTGGACGGCGCATTTGCCATCGCCCACGGGTCGCCTCTCGATGAGGATGCCTACATCTTCAGCGATCTCGACGCGCTTCGGGTGTTTCGCGGCACCGACTTCCCCATTTGTTTCATCGGCCATTCTCATTTCCCGGTGGTGTTCTCCTGGGACGGGGCCGAGGTGGATATGCAGATGGCGACGCCGCCTGAGTTCAAACTGAAACTCGAACCCAACAAGCGCTATCTCATCAACCCGGGAAGCGTCGGACAGCCGCGCGACCGCTGCTCGCTCGCTTCCTTCGCGACCTACAACTCGGAGACCCGGCTCTTGCGCATTCATCGGGTCCGCTACGACATCGCCACCACTCAGGAGAACATCCTGAGCGCCGGCCTTCCAGAGCCCCTCGCGGCGCGCCTGTCCGTCGGAAGGTAGCAAGGCGCAGCCTAGAGAACGCCGGCGCGCTTCAAAAGCTTGCGGGCGGAAGTGACGGAAAGGCCCGCCACGTTCGACGGCGAGCCCTCGATCGACTCGATGAAGGCCGCACCCGCGCCATCGATGTGGTAAGCACCCGCCTTGTCCATAGGCTCGCCGGACCGGACGTAGCGCTCGATCTCCGAGGCGTCCATCCTGCGGAATCGCACTTCGGTCCGATCCACGATGGTCGCAACCTTCGGGCCCCACGCGACCGCTACGCCGGTCATCACGGTGTGGGCCCGGCCCGACAGGCTCCGGAGCATCCGCTGTGCGTCCGCGGCATCCTTTGGCTTATTGAGAATCCTCGCCCCAAGCACCACCATGGTGTCGGCGGCAAGGACGCAGTCTTCCGGTCCCCGCGTCGGGACCATGACCTTCGCCCTCGCGAGCCGACGCACGGCCGCATCCGGGGCTTCCCAAGGCAGGAGCGACTCATCGAGGTCAGAGGGAACCACCCTGAAAAAAAGGCCCAATGTCTCGAGAATGCGGGCGCGGCGAGGCGAGGCACTCGCGAGGATCAGGCGCTTTTTAGCCACGTGGGGATTCGCGGCAGCGGGGGTCAGGACGTGAGGCGAGCGATCTTCTTCGCCAGCAGGTCGACCGAACCCTGGGCTTTGATCACGTAGTCGTCGGCGCCGTAGTCCGTCCGCGCCTGCTCGTGGTTCGCGATGGTCGCGCGGGTGTGCATGAGAATCGGGATCTCGATCCACTCCATCGTGGACTTTACGTAGTTCACGAGGTCCTTGCCCGAAAGCTCGCCCGAAAGCATGGGCTCGAGAATGAGGAGCGAGGGACGCTCGCGGCCCATCGCGTCGAGAGCGGCGCGGACGTTGTCGACCACCATCGGGGCGAAGCCGAGCTTCTCGCAGGCTTTCCGGGTTTCTTCGGCCCCGGCCGCGTCGTCATCGACGATCAGAAGCGGGCGCATCGCCGAAGGCGGGGTCGTGGGACGGCCCGTCGCGGGCTGGGTCGATGTGGCCGGAGTCGTTTTCGGGGCCTCCAACTTCGCCACGACGGCCGCGAGTTGCTGATGGCTCGACTTGAGCGTCGCCATGTCCTTCTGGATGGACTGAAGGATGTCCTTGAGGCCTTCCATCCCTGCGTTCGCCGGGGGCGGAGCCGTGGCCGGACCGTAGCCCGCCGCCTTGATTGCCTGATTGCTCTGCATGCCAGGAGGCAGCGTGGCAGAAGCATCGACGCGCTCGATCCGCGCGAGCAGGGAGTCGGTGGAATCGGTGTCGCGATTGCCGGTCGGAATGGGAGGCGGGGCGGCGGCCGCGGGAACCGGGGTCGAAGCCGAACTGGACGTCGGCGACTGAATCGTGAGCTTCACCGTGGGCGCCTTGCGCAACCTTGCGCCGCAACCCCCGCAACTCAGGAAGCCGAGGTCATCCGCCGCGCCGGTGACAGCCGCGCCGCAACGGGGGCATTTGGGGGATGGGGACAAAGTTTCTAGGCCAGGGCGCGCTTAACGAGGCTGAGCGCTTGCGGAAAGGTTCAAGGAATGAATACGAATCATGGAATTGCGTCCTGAGGAGCATATTCCGAAATCGAACTTAAGCGTCATCGGACCTCCGAAAACCGCCTTCAGTAAGATGGGTTCGCCCCGTGCGCTTCGAGATCCGCCATCCAACCCATCGAGAGGAGGTTTCCTCCGACAGCGACTTCGTCGTTTTCGGACGGGACCCCTCGTGCGACATCGTGATCAAGAACCCGCGATGTTCGAGACGCCACGCCTCCGTTCGGGTGGTGCCCGAAGGGTTCCACCTCCTCGACATGGGCAGCTCGAACGGGGTGTACGTCCTGGGCCAGAAGATCGACGACGCCATCATCCGCGAGGGCGATGTGTTCTCGATGGGCGATGTTTTCATCCGCATCCTGCCGGAGGACATGCCCCAGACCCTGGCCATGCCCCGGAACGACGCCACCATTCGTCAGATGACGCCCCCGGTTTTCGACCCTCCGCCGCCAAGACGTCCCCTTCCCCCGCCCATGTCGCGCGCCGAGCCAAGAACCCCGGGTCCGTCGCCTTCAGGGTCCCTGCTCGCCCCGCGTGTGCTTGGAGCATCATCCGTGGCGGCCGGCGTCGCCCTGATCGTCGGACCCCTGACGCTGGGGGCGCAGCTCGGTGTCTTCGCGTTCGTCCTGCCCGTCCTTGGCGTCTTCTCCGCCCTGGCTGGCCTCGGCTCCCTCGGGGGATTCAGATTCGCGCGCGGACTTCATTACGCCGTCTTCACGATCTGGACAATGACGTGCCTCATGGCGCCTTTCGGTGTGATCGGCTTCGCCTATCAGCTTCGCGGTGAGGAGCACCCCGACACGGATTCGTTCTTCGCCGTGGTCATCGGAATTTCCGGGGCCATGGCGGTCATCGCTCTGATCATCGCCACTTTTCTCGCCCGCATCTACATCCCCGCGCCTCTTCCTCTCTAGCGCGTTTCCGGCCGATGGTCTGACCGGATCGTCCGAGGCGGCTCGGCCGAAAGGGCGGTCCGTGGAGGTCGCGGCGGCCAGCGTTGGGGTGCAGAGCCTCGCGGGAGGCCGGTCTATAATGGCGTGTTTGCCAATGCCCAAGAAATCCGCCGCACCCAAGTCCCGCGCCCAAGCGGCCGCGAAACCCTCTCCCAAAGCCCAGAAGGCGACACCCCCCGGCAAGGCCGGAGTGGTCAAACCACTTGCCTCTGGGAAGAAGTCCTCAGGCGCCCCGCCTCTCGACAAGGCTGAAGCACTTCGCCTCTACCGGCAGATGCTCCTGATCCGGCGGTTCGAGGAACGGGCTCAGCAGATCTACGTCGAGGGCAAGATCGGCGGCTTCCTGCACCTCTACATCGGCCAG
>JAYUUU010000156.1:0-4709 GCA_043754395.1 Vicinamibacteria bacterium | reverse complement strand
GGCCTGTGGGCGGGGAGCCTGGCTGCCGGGGCCATCTTGGCTCTGGCTATCGCCTTCGCTCTGGTCGGACCCTTGTTCGAGAAACTGTCCCAACGAGTCGAGGAGATCTCCGGCCGCGCCGTGCGTGGGTCTTTGGGTCTTCGATGGGAGATCGTCCAGTCACTCAAGACCGCCGGGTACTTTGCACTCGGGGCGCCGATTGCGATCCTCCTCGGCCTCATTCCCTTTCTCGGACCCTTGCTGGCTCTCGGCTTCACGGGTCACCGCGTTGCGTTCCAGAACACGGATGCCGTTCTCCTGCGGCGGGGAATGAATTTCAGGGCTCGACATGCCTTCCATCGACGCTTTCGGCCCGAGACCCTGGGTTTTGGCGTCGCTTCGGTTCTCCTCTTTCCTCTGATGAATATCTTTGCGGTGCCGATCTTCGTGGTTGCGGCCACCCGGCTCGTGAACGACCTCGAAGAGTTCGGCGCCCCGCCGGTCCCGGTTCTACCGACGGGCGTTGAAGATGATCGTGATGGTCACCAGGAAGTCGCTCCGGACCCCGTTCAATAGCAGCGGCCTGTAGCGCCGGCTGCGGACCGAGGTCAGCGCCGCCTCGTCGAAAAGAGCATGTCCGGAGAGAATCTTGACGTCGAGGATGCGGCCGTCCTCACCGATATGCGCTTCGAGGATCACCCGTCCTCCCACACCGGCGGCCTGAGCGATCGGTGGATATTGCGGCGCTCGCGACTCGAGGAGCTTCGGTTCCTGGATCGCTCCGCCGACCCGCGGTGGCTCGTGCCGTGACTCGGTGATCTGGGCCGGGCCAGGGCCGCACAATGCCCCGAGGGCGCAGTCCACACCGGCGATGCCTTCTCCCCCTCTTCCGCCCGGCCCGATCGCGTCGCCGGGGAGAGAAACGCCTGGGTCGAGGATGTCGCTGGCACTCACGAGCGTGGGTACATCGCGTGGCACTGATGCAGGGGCTGTGGCCTGGGCGGTTTGACTCCCGGCAGATCGGGTGCGTGGCCTGATCTGCGGGGTGACCGGCGGCAGCGAGACGGTGATCGGCTTCACCAGGGGTGTCTTGATCCCGTCAGCGGTTTCCGGAGCCTCGATGGGACCGAGCAGCGGCAGGAGGACAAGTGCTGCGATCCCGGCTCCGTGGATGATCAGGGAGATCGAGGCTCCCCCGGTATGGGACGGGTAACGCGATGGACCAGGGCCACGAAGATCGAGTGAGAGCGTTGACATCTGGGCTCCTCCGAACGGTTCGATGGCCGGCGTTTTTGCCGGTTCTTCGATCCCAAGACGCGCGACCTCCGCGTCTTGTTGGAGGACCCCTTTTGCTCGCTATTCGAGGCTCAGAGTCAGCGTCTTTCCCACGAGCGCCACCAGGCGCCGGCTCTCGCCGGGCGCAAGCCGCACGCTCCGCGACTCGATGAACTCGCTCGCTCCCGATCGCACTTCCACCTTGATCACATGTTCTCCGGGCGCGATAACGAGATCGGTGCCGAAACGCCCGTCGTAACCCTTGAGCACGCCGAGGACTTTGGTGGGCATCCCGGCGATGTTGTTCGCGAACACCACGCGGTCATCGACCTTGATGCGCAGGGAACCGCTGGCAAACGGGTGTTTAAGATCGAGGGTGACGCGGGCCGCGCGGCCGGACACCCCGACCGAGAGCACGGGCACGGTCGGCTCGGGGGTCGGGGTTCGCGTGGGGAGAGGAGTCGGCGCCGCGGTCTCGACTCCGCGGACACCCACGCCCCCCGGGGCCGTTGCAGCTCCCGGGTCCGATGGCGGCTGGGAATCCGCGGGGTCGCGTTGAAGAAAGAGAACCACACCCACGCCGAGGACGACGCCCAGGACGACCGCGCCCACGAGAGGCAGGTTGCTCTTCTTCGGCGGTTCTTCAGCTTGCGGGCCTTGTCCTTGCACCTGCCCATACGGATTCGTGTACGTCACATGCCGCTTCGGCACATTGGCGGCGTTTAGGGCGATGGTGTCGAGCGGTCCGAGCTGGGTCGCGTGAACCGGCGGTTTCCCATCGAGCAGGCACTCGAGGTCGGTGGCGAGATGAGCCGCGGAATCGTACCGGGCATTGCGATCCTTCCGAAGCGCCCGGGCGATCACGGCGTCGAGGGTTCTTGGAACCTTCGCGACACTCGAGGCCGGACGCGGTTCGTCGCGCAGGATCTTCGTGAGCGTGGTCGCCATCGTCGGACCTTCGAAAGGGCGAACGTTCGTGACGAGCTCGTAAAGCACCGCGCCCAGTGAGAAGATGTCCGACCGGCCGTCGACTTCTTCGCCCTGGGCCTGTTCGGGCGACATGTAGGCGGGCGTTCCGAAGATCTGCCCCGCCAGCGTGAGCTGGGCGGCACTCGCCTTCGCGATGCCGAAGTCCATGACCTTCGGATCACCCGAGCTTGTCAGCATGATGTTCGCGGGCTTGATGTCGCGGTGGACGATGTGATGAGAGTGCGCGGTTTGAAGCGCGCGAGCCACCCGCGCGATGATGTGCGCGGCCTCTTCCCAGGGCATGGCGCCCCGCGCAAGGACCGAGGCGAGGGTTTCGCCCCGCACGTACTCGAGGGCCATGAAGAGCAGGCCGGTATCGAAGTCGCGTCCCACGTCGTACACCGCCACGACGTGCTGATCGTCGAGGGTCGCCGAGATGCGGGCCTCGGAGAGGAAGCGCTGCTCGAACGCTTCGCGCTCGTGAGGTGCTATCGCCTCCATGGCGCCGAATGTCTTGAGCGCCACGGTGCGGCCGAGGGTGGTGTCGCGTGCCTGGTACACGACGCCCATGGTGCCGCGGCCGAGCTCGCGTTCGATCCGGTATCGGCCGATCTGGGAGGGGGTATTCGTGTTCATCGCTTTGCCGCGTAACGCGCGGAAGAATCGTAGGATAACGCGATGATCCTCCAAGCCCTGCTGGTTGCCGCCTCGGTTGCGGTGACGGCCTCCGTGGTTCCACCGCCTCCGGAAGCCTCGATTCACGCGCCCTGGAGCGCGCTCCTTTCCGCTCACGTCGAGCACGGCCTGGTTGACTATGACGCGTTCGACAAATCCACGGAGTTCCCGAAGTACCTGAACTCCCTCGCCACGGCCCGGATCGAGGCGATGACGAAAGATGAACGCCTGGCCTTCTGGATCAACGTCTACAACGCCTACACGATCGCCCTCATCAACAAGCACAAGGAGAGGGAATCGATCCGGAACATCAATATGTTTCTTGGCGTCGTGAAGGGCAAGGGCCCCTGGAAGGAAGACATCGTGCGCGCCGCGGGTCGCACCCTCACCCTCGACGAGGTGGAGCACAAGATCATCCGCGCCGAGTTCAAGGAGCCGCGAATCCACATGGCTCTGGTATGCGCGGCGATGTCCTGCCCGCCGCTTCGCACAGAGGCGTACGAGGGCGCGCGGCTCAATGAGCAGCTCAAGGATCAGACCCGCACCTTCCTCCGCGACCGCCAGATGGAGAACCGCCTCGACCTCGGCAACAGCATCCTCCATCTCTCGCCGATCTTCGACTGGTACCGGGAGGATTTCGGCAAGACGGACGCCGCCATCCGGCGTTTCGTGGCGCCCTACTTCGACGGCGCCGGAGAGAAGAATGCCTTTTCCGATTCGCGGCTGAAGATCGAGTTCACTGAATACGACTGGTCGCTCAATCTGCGAAAACCGCGAGTGACGCAGTAACCTCCGCGCCTGAAAGAGTCGATGACCGGTTTCTTTCGCTCGCCCAAGTTCCCGATCTTTCTGATCGTTTTCGTCGATGTCATCGGCCTCGGTATCACCATCCCAGTTCTGCCGGTGTACGCGGAGGGCTTCTTCCACCTCTCGGGAATCGAGATCGCGGGGCTCACCAGTCTCTTCTTCGCCGCCCAGTTCGTGGGCGCGCCCCTGCTGGGCCGGCTTTCCGACCGCGTGGGACGGCGCCCGGTTCTTATCGCTTCGCAACTTGGGACCCTCACCGGGGCCATCCTGACCGCGACCGCAATGTCGCCGATCTTCCTTGTGGCGGCGCGGCTCATCGATGGTCTCACCGGCGGAAACATATCGGTGGCGCAGGCCTACCTGACTGACATCACACCACCTCAGGACCGTGCGAAGAGTGTGGGTCTTGTCATCGCCGCCTTCGGTCTGGGCTTCATCATCGGGCCGGCTTTCGGCGCCTTCATGTCGGCGGCCTACGGTCCCAGGGTCCCGTTCGCTTTCGCGGCCGCCGCATCCTTTTGCACGATCCTGCTCTCGATCTTTCTGCTCAAGGAGTCATTGCCGCCGGAGAAGCGCACGAGCTCGGTCAAAACACCGGAACGAACCACACGAGACATCATTTCTGAGCCCCAGATCGCGCGCATCCTCGTCATCGGCCTGCTCGGCCAGATCGCGGTGTTCGCCTTCAACTCCGTGTTCATTCTCTGGATCGACAAGGTGGTGCTGCCCGACTGGACGATCGAACGGGTTCAGCGCGCCACCGGTCTCGTCTTCGTCTTCGTGGGCCTCGTGACCGTCCTGACCCAGGGCCTCGTGATCGGGCCGGTGGTGAAGCGGATCGGCGAGGCACGAGGCGTGATTGTCGGCGGTTTCCTGCGCGTCCTTGGGAATGCGCTCATGGCCTTTTTCCCTCGCATGTACCCGGCGGCCGCGGGCTCGGCCATCGCGGGGATGGGCGGCGGCATCGCCATGCCGTGTGCCGCGGCCCTTCTCACCTTCCACGC
>JAYUUU010000155.1:0-6147 GCA_043754395.1 Vicinamibacteria bacterium | reverse complement strand
GTCGAGAAGATCACGAGGCCGGGTGAGAACGTGAACGAGCCGATCAGGATCAGGAACTCACCGATGAAACCGTTGAAGCCGGGCACCGCGATAGAGGAGAGGCAGACGAGCAGGAAGACCGCGGCGAACCGGGGCATCACATTCTTGAGGCCGCCGAACTCCGCGATGAGGCGGGTATGGCGACGCTCGTAGAGCATGCCGACCATGAGGAAGAGGGCGCCCGTGGAGATGCCGTGGTTCAGCATCTGGTAGCTCGCGCCCACCACCGACATCGGCGTGAAAGCGGCGATGCCGAGCATGACGAAGCCAAGATGCGACACGGAAGAGTAGGCGACGAGCTTTTTCATGTCCGGCTGCACGAGGGAGACAAGAGCGCCGTACACAATGCCGATGGCCCCCAGGAACGCGATCCCCCACGCCGCCTTGTCCGCGGCCACCGGAAAGAGCGGGATGGCAAGACGCAGGAAGCCGTATCCGCCCATCTTCAGCATGACGCCGGCAAGGATCACCGAGCCCGCCGTGGGTGCTTCGACGTGGGCGTCGGGCAACCATGTGTGGAACGGGAACATGGGAACCTTGATGGCGAAGGCCAGAGCGAAGGCGAGGAACAACCACATCTGAAGGCTCGGGTCAACCGGCCGCTGCATCAGGTCCTGCAGCGCGAAGCTCTTGACCCCGGTCTCGCGATACAGGACGAGGAAAGCGACCAGCATCAAGGCGCTGCCCGCCATGGTGTAGAGGAAGAACTTCACCGCCGCGTAGATACGTCTGCCGTGCCCGAAGATGCCGATGAGGAAGTACATCGGTATCAGCATCGCTTCCCAGAAGACGTAGAAGAGGAAGAGGTCAAGTGCGCAGAAGACGCCGATCATCGCGGACTCGAGGATCAGGATGAAAATGTTGAATTCGCGGACGCGCTCATCGATGGAGTTCCAGGACCCGAGAAGCGAGAGCGGGGTCAGGAGGGTCGAGAGGATGATGAGCCACAAGCTCAGGCCGTCGATGCCGAGGTTGTAGCTGATCCCCCAATCCGGGAGCCACTGGATCTCTTCCGTGAATCGGTAGTCAGCACTCGACTCGAAGCTTGGAAGCTGAGTCAGAAGCGCCAGGGAGACCCCGAAGAGGACCAGCGTGAGTGCCAGCGAGAAGCGCTTGATCTGGCCGTCGCTCAAGCCGCGGAAGAGCGCCAGGACGATGGCGCCCGCGAGCGGCGTGAGGATCAGGATGGAAAGAAGGCCCATGAGTGTTCCTTCTCTACCGCTGCGTCCAGAGGATGGCGGTGAGCAGAGCCACCGCACCCGCGAGGATGGAAAGGGCCGAGCCACGGACGAGACCGTTTTGCATCAGTTTGCCGCCCTCGGAAAAGTCGACGGCCAGGCGGCCCAGACCGTTCACCGCCCCGTCGATCCAGCCGGCATCGACCTTCTTCCAGAGCACGCGTTCGGAGGTGTCGACCACGCCATTGACGCCGTTGCGAACGAACGAGTCGTACGCGTCGTCGAAACCCCACTTCGCGTCGAGCAGATCCTTGAGGCCCGCGTACTTCGTGGCGAGCTTCGCCGGAACCTCCCGGTAAGCACCGAGGTACATGAAGTAGGCCACGATCACACCGGCCAGGGCCGCGGCGGTGGCGAGGAACGGCATCCAGGTCGGGTGTGAAAGCTCTTCCTTTACCCGGATCGCGGGTTCCACGAACTGCGGGATGTGGATGTAGCCCGCGAACACCGAACCGATCGCGAGGATGAAGAGCGGTATCAACATCACCGCGGGCGACTCGTGAATCCCCGAGTGGCCACGGCTGTGATCGTCCTTGTGGCCATCGGCGGCCTTATGCGCATCGCCATGACCGGCCTGCGCGTCATGCGAGCCGTGCGCGTCCGCATGCGCGGCGTGGCCCTTCTCGAGACTCCCGCGATACTCGCCGGTGAACGTCATGAAGAAGAGACGCGACATATAGAAGGCGGTCAGGGCGGCGGTCAGGAGGGCGAGGCCGAAGAGGAACTTGTTGTGGTCGAAGGCCGCGATGAGGATTTCGTCCTTGCTGAAGAAGCCCGAGAAGAAGGGGGTGCCAATGATCGCGAGCCAGCCCATCAGGAACGTCCAGAAGGTCCACGGCATGCGCGTCCGCAGGCCGCCCATCTGACGCATGTCCTGTTCGCCTGAAAGGCCATGGATCACCGAGCCGGATCCGAGGAACATCAGGGCCTTGAAGAATGCGTGCGTGACGAGGTGGAAGACGCCCACGCCGTATGCACCGACACCGCAGGCAAGGAACATGAAGCCGAGCTGCGACACCGTGGAATAAGCGAGAACCTTCTTGATGTCGTTTTGGACGATCGCGATCGTCGCGGCTACGAACGCGGTGACGCCGCCGACCACGGCCACGATCCACATTGCGGTTTCCGAGAGGCTGTAGAGCGCGCCGAGCCGGGCCACCATATAGACGCCCGCAGTCACCATCGTAGCGGCGTGGATCAGAGCGGAGACCGGGGTCGGGCCTTCCATCGCGTCCGGCAGCCACACGTGCAGCGGGATCTGCGCGCTTTTGCCGCAAGCGCCGATGAAGAGGGCGATGGCGATGAGGGTGAGCGGCCCGAAGACGCCGAAGGTTTCCTTCTGCATCGTGGCGACGCCCGTGGAGATATCCATGAGGCCGAGCGTGCCGAGGCTCGAGGCCGCAAGCGCCATGCCGATGATGAGGCCGGCGTCCCCGATGCGGTTGACGATGAAGGCTTTCTTGCCGGCGTCCGACGCGCTCTTCTTCTTGAACCAGAAGCCGATCAGCAGATACGAGCACAGGCCCACGCCTTCCCACCCGATGAACATGATCGGAAGCGACCCGCCGGTCACGAGCACGAGCATGAAGAACGTGAAGAGGTTCAGGTAGGAGAAGTACCGGACCGGCTCCTCATCGTGCGACATGTAGCCGATGGAGTAAAGGTGGATCAGGAAGCCGATTCCCGTGATCACCAGCATCAGCGTCGCCGAGAGCGGGTCGATAAGCAGGCTGAGGGGAATGGCGAAGCCCGCCACCTCGATCCAGTTAAGAGGGAGCGAGGGCTGTGCGAAATGCAGACCGTGGTCGCCTGCGGGGAGGGCCAGGAGGCTTCGAACCGTCAGCACCGCCAGCACGAACGACACGAACACGCAGCCGGTGGCGATCGCCATCATCCCCTGCTGCTTGCCTTGCCTCTTCGCCAGGCCGCCTAAGAAGGCGAGCGTGATGAAGCCGAAAAGCGGCATGAAGAGCACCATCCAGGGCGCCCACAGCACGATGCGTTCGTCGGCAAACATGGTCTTCGCTTAGCCCTTCAGCAGGTTGAAGCTGTCGACGTCTAAGTCTTCGCGATTGCGTTGGAGCGCAATCACGATGGCGAGGCCCACCGCGGCTTCAGCCGCGGCGACCGTGAACACGAAGAAAACCAGGATCTGGCCGTCGATGGTCCCGTGGGCGCGGGAGAAAGCGATGAAAGCGAGGTTCACCGCGTTCAACATCAGCTCGATGCACATCATCACGGTGATGACATTGCGGCGGATGAAGACACCCACGGCGCCGATGACGAAAAGAAACGCGCTGACCGCAAGAGCCACCTGGACGAAACCGGCGTGGGCGGCTTCGAACCCGCCAAGGGTGGAGGTGTAGAGAGTATCGAGATTGGGCATCGCGCTACTTCCCCTTCTCTTTTCGGGCCACGACGATGGCACCGACCATGGCGGACAGGATCAGGATCGATGTGGCCTCGAAGGCATAGAGGTATCGCGGCGAGGAGAAAAGGCCGCGGGCGACGTCCACCGAAGCCGTCTCCTTGTGGTTGCGCGGCAGGCTGGCCGAACCCTTCCACACCACCATCACCGACTGCACCGCGAGGATCACGCCGAGGACGATGGCGGCGCGCCCGATTCCCCCGCCCCGGTCGCCCTCGTCCTGTCTCGTGTTCAGCAGCATGATGACGAAGAGGAAGAGAACCATGATGGCGCCGGCGTAGACGATGACTTGAAGTGCGGCAATGAAGCCCGAACCGAGCATGGCGAACATCACCGCGAGCGAGCACATCGTGATGATGAGAGAAAAGGCGCTATTGATCGGGCTACGCTGGGCGATGACGAAGAGACCCGAAATCAGGGCCACGATCGCCGCCCCGTAGAAGACGATGACGTCGAGGATCATCGCGACACCTGCCCGACGGGCGCGCTTGTCGCCACCGCCGCGGTGGTGGTGGGAGGCGTCTTCTTCTCGCCGAAGAATGCGGTCATGCCCGAGAAGAACACTACCCAGATGGCGGCGGCGGGAATGAGTCGCTTCCAGCCGAAGTCCATGAGCTGGTCGTACCGGAACCTCGGAACGGTCGCGCGAAGCCAGATGAACACGAAGAGCAGGAACATCATCTTCGCGAAGAACCAGAGAGGCGAGTTTGGAAGGATTCCCGGCAGCGGCGAGAGCCAGCCGCCGAGGAACATGTTCGAGGCCAGGGCGCAGACCGTGATCATGTTGATGTACTCGGCCATCTGCAGGAGCGCGAACTTCATCGAGGAATACTCGGTGTGGAAACCGGCGACGAGTTCGGTTTCGCTTTCCGGCAGGTCGAAAGGCGTGCGGTTCACTTCGGCGCAGGCCGCGATCATGTAGATGATGAAGGCCGGAAACTGCATGGCGAACCAAACCCAGACATTCATTCGATCGGCGGTGGCGACGATGTCACCGAGCCGGAACGAGCCCGCGGCCATGATCACCGAAACCCACGACATGCCAAGGGCCAGTTCGTACGAGAACATCTGGGCCGAACTGCGCAAGGCCCCGAGCAGGGAGTACTTGTTGTTGGAGGCGTAGCCCGCGAAAACGATCGAGTACACGCCGAGAGCCGTGATCGCGAAGATGAAGAGGATGCCCACGTCGAGATCGGCCATCTGCAGGTCGATAGCGCGGCCGAAAATACTCACCTGACCGTAGAAGGGGATCACCAGCGGGCCGCCGTAGGGCACCACCGCGAGCGAAACGTAGGCGGTAATGATCGCGACCACGGGTGCCGCGAAGAACAGGAACTTGTGCGCGCCCTCGGGCATCAGCTCTTCCTTGAAGAAGAGTTTGATGCCGTCGGCCGCGGGCTGGAGGATGCCCCACGGACCGGTTCGGTTCGGGCCGCGGCGGAACTGCATGAACGCCAGAACGCGTCGCTCGATGTAAGTCATCAGCGAGAACAGCCCGAGCAGGGCATTGAAGATGACCGCGATCTTGAGGATCGCGATCAGGGCATCAATGCCGAGCTCTTTGTTCGCGGGCGAAAGGAGGGTTTCCACGATCCGCTCTTAGGCCTTCCCCGAAGCGACCGCGAACGTCTCGGCCCGCGTGGTCCAGGAGACCTTGTTCTTGATGTAGTACTCGTACTCGTCGCGGAACTTCGCCATCGTCGAAAGCACGGGCGTGATCGCCGCGTCCCCGAAGGCGCACAGGGTTCGGCCGGCGATGGAGTCGCAGACCTGCTTGAGCGTATCGAGATCCTTCTCCTCGCCCTTGCCGCTCTCGATCCGGACGAGCATGCGATAGAGCCAGCCGGTGCCTTCACGACAGGGCGAGCACTTGCCGCACGACTCATGCTTGTAGAAAGCACTGAGATTTCGTGCGAGGGCGACCATCGAACGCGAGTCGTCGGCGACGATGCAGCCGGCAGAGCCGAGCATTGAACCCGCCTTCATGACGCTGTCGAAGTCGAGGTTCACGTCCAGTTCGCTGTCGGTAAGGATCGGAACGGATGAACCCCCGGGGATAACCGCGCGGATCTTGCGACCATCACGCGGACCACCGGCGTAGTCGTAAACCAGCTGGCGCAATGTGATCCGGCCAAGATGCGCCTCGTAGCTGCCGGGACGCTTGACGTCGCCGCTGATCGAATAGAGCTTGGGCCCGCCGTTCTTCTCGGGACCCAGTGCCGCGAACCATTCCGCGCCGCGCTCGAGGATCAAAGGCACGTTGCAGAGCGTCTCGACGTTATTGACGATGGTGGGACAGCCATACAGACCCGCGACCGCGGGGAAGGGCGGCTTGAGACGAGGCTGGCCGCGCTTGCCCTCGAGACTCTCGAGGAGAGCCGTCTCTTCCCCGCACTCGTAGGAACCCGCGCCACGATGAACGACGACATCGATGTCGATGCC
>JAYUUU010000154.1:0-7460 GCA_043754395.1 Vicinamibacteria bacterium | reverse complement strand
CATCGATGAATTGAACGCAGTGCGAAAACAACTGTCGCGCCTCAAGGGCGGCGGTTTCGCGCGTCTCGCCGCACCGGCCCGAGTGATCACCCTGGCGCTTTCCGATGTGCCGGGTGACGATCCGCGAGTCATCGGTTCCGGACCGAGTGTCCCAGATCCCGGGGCGTCCGCCCTCGCGCGGCGCACCGTGCGCCGGCTGCTGAAGAAGGGAGAGCTGCCGGCCGGCGTCGCGCGCGCCTTGCGCCGGTCTACTCCTCCAGCCGAAGGAGCGAACACCTCCGCGACGTTCGTCATCGGCAGCGGGAGAGTCTTCGCGAACGCCGCGGCCCGGAGGGCCAGGGGGCTCGGGTTCAAGGTGCGCAGCCTCATCGACGGCCTTCACGGTGAGGCCCGCGCCTGCGGCCCTGAGATCGTGCGTCGCTTCCAGGCGTTGCGCGGCAAGCCTCCTTTGTGCCTTATCGCCACCGGCGAAACCGTCGTGAAAGTGCGTGGTTCGGGCGCAGGCGGGCGCAATCAGGAGCTTGCCTTGAGTGCGGTTTTGGCCCTCGGCCGCGTCGACCGAAAGGTGGTTCTAGCGGCGTTTGCCACCGACGGAGTGGACGGAAATTCAAAGGCGAGCGGCGGCTGCGTGGATGACCGAACTCAAACCCGCGCGCTCGATCGGGGCGTGGCGATCGGCGCGGCCCTCGACCGGAACGACACCACGAAGGCCCTGGAGCGGCTGAGCGGTCTTATCGTCACCGGGCCCACGGGCACAAATGTCGCGGACGTCGTGGTCGTAGTGGGATAACCTTGATTCCCATGGCCGAAGACGACCCCTCTGCCACCCCTCCCGGGCAAACGGGCTCCGCTCACCATGAGGAGAGCGAGACGCGCACGCGCCTCGCGGAAGCTCAGCTCGAGCAGGCCATGGACGGCTACCACACACTGCGCACCGAAAACGAAGCACTGCGCTCACAAATCGTTGAACTTCACGAAAAGCAGCGGTTGGTCACCCAGGACCTCGGGGCCTCCCTCGAGCGGCAGAAGCGGGCGGTTGCGCGCGAGCTGCAGAGCGAGCGGGAAACGATCTACAGCCGCTATATCGAGATTCTCGACAACTTCGATCGCGCTTTCGACACGGGCGAGGCGCGCGCGGCGAGCCACAGCCTGATGGAAGGCTTCATCCTGGTGCGCAACCAGGTGGTTCAGGTTCTGCGCGATGGCGGCTTCGACCGCGTGCGCACTTTGGGCCTGCCCTACGACCCGAACACCAGCGAGGCCATTGAGCTCGAGGATGTCGAGGATCCGGCTCAAGACGGGATGGTGGTCCGTGAGCTGGTGCGCGGGTACCGGCTGGACGAGCACATCGTCCGCGCCGCCCGCGTGGTGGTCGGCCGTTACTCAGGCCCGCCGAAGGAGGATTCGGGCGAAACGCTACGCGTTCCCGATGAGTCGGACGAAGAGGGCGGGGCCGTAAAGGCTCCCGAGAACGACAAGAAGTAACACTCGCGCGCCCTCGAGCGGCCACGCCCACCGCTTCTGTTCGAGCAACCACGAAAGCACGACCAGGCTCACCGCGACCGTGAGGGCGAGGCCCAGGAACACGCTTGGTCCAAGTGCCGTCGCTTTGAAGAGGGCGCCCGTGGTGAGCAGCAGCAACACGACGAAGTGCACGAAGACGTAGGCGCCCAGATTCCTCGAAACCACCGGATACGGAGTTTCATCTTGCGGGCGGCTCACTTCGGGAGGGACCAGGGGGCCGCCCTGTTCGGCGGGACGCCAGCCCGGTGCTTCAACAAAGGGCTGGAGGCGATCTTTGAGCCGCGAAGCTTTCGCCGCGACTCTGGCGATGTCCGCCCAACCCGCGAAGTTCGCCCACAAGGGATTGAAACTGCGCAGCGGCTTCACAATGCCGTAGACGGGTTCGTCGGTCTCTTCGACGAACGTACCGAAGATCCGGTCCCAGATGATGAGCGTGCCCGCGTGGTTTCGATCGATGTAGCGGGGATTCCGGCCGTGGTGAACCCGGTGGTGTGAAGGCGTGTTGAAGATCCACTCAATCGGACCGAGCTTCCCGATGAGGCGGGTGTGGATCCAGAACTGATAGAGGGTGTTGAGAGCCGAACAGGTGATGAAGACCGCGGGCGGGAAACCGAGAACCGCGAGCGGCAGATAGAACATCCACGAAAAGAAGCTCTGGAACGAGCCCTGGCGCAGAGCCACCGAAAGGTTGTACTCCTCGGACTGGTGGTGAACGGAATGCGCGGCCCAGAAAGCGCCGATCTCATGGCTCATCCGGTGGAACCAGTAGTAGAGGAAATCGACACCCAGAAAACAGGTCGCGAAAACGAGCCACGAGTTCTCGGGCAGATCGAAGAGTCGGCCTTTCGCATAGAGCCACAGATAGCCCGCGAAGAGTGTCGCCTTGACGAGGACTCCCAGAAGCTGCTCGATGACGCCGCAACCAAGATCAGCAAAGGAGTCGGCGAAGCGATAGACCCGGCGTTCGAGCCACCGGGCGGCCACGACCTCAATCGCGATCAGGATGAAGAAAAAGGGTATCGAGGCGACTATGAGTTTCATAGGGAAAGGGGGCGGTCGGGTCTGCGATGCTAAGCTCCCAAGCGTCGCTTCTTCCAAAAAAGATAGTAACCATGCCGCTTTACGAATACCACTGCTCCAAGTGTGGCCGCTTTGAGACCCTTCAAAAGTTCTCTGACGGTCCCCTGGCCGCCTGCCCGACCTGTTCTGGCGCCGTCGAACGTTTGATATCGGCGCCGGCCTTCCAGTTCAAGGGCACCGGGTGGTACGTGACCGACTATGGGAAATCCGGGTCTGATGGAGCCGCCCCGAAAGAGGGCGGAGCCAAAGGAACGGAAACCCAGCCGTCGGAGACCGCGTCTGGAACATCTAAAGAAGCGGCCACGCCAACGTCGGCTGACTCCAAGTCGTCGACGAACTCCCCTCCCAAAGAAGGCACTGCCTCCGCGGCCAAGGCCCTGGCGCCCACCGCAAACACGAGTCAGTAGCATCCCCAAAGACGTTACCCACCTAATTCAGACGTTCCCCACCTCCACGGAACAGGGCCTCTGAAGAATCCCAAAAGGATTCTTCAGGGGCCCCAGCTTCTTTCGGCGCCAGACTTTCGGTGGGCGCCGAAAGAATCCCGAGCCCCCTTTGGGGCGAAGGGATCTCGCCGAGCCACTACCGGCCCTAATGGGCCGCGGACCAGTTCTTCGCGACCTTGGCGTCCACGTCGAGCGGAACCGTAAGCGTCATCGCCCCAGACATGATCCTGCGGACAAGCTGAACCGCCTCCTCCGTCTCGCCTTCGGGGGTTTCTAAAAGCAGCTCGTCGTGGATCTGGGAGATCAGCCGCGTCTTGAGCTTCCGCTCGCGCAGGGCGTGGTCGAGATCGACCATGGCCTTCTTGATGAGGTCGGCGGCCGAGCCCTGAACCCGTGTGTTCACAGCCTGGCGCTCCGACTCGAGTCGTGCGGGCACATTCTTCGACTGGATGTCTGGAAGCCTACGCAGCCGCCCCATCATCGTGCGCACCATTCCGGTCTTGCGCGCTTCGTCGATCGAGTCGTCGATAAACCCGCGCACCTTCGGATACCGGTCGAAATAGGCGCGGATGAACGCATCCGCTTCTTTCCGGGAAATCCCGATGTCGTGGGCGAGGGTGAACGCGGTCTTGCCGTAGAGCAGGGCGTAGTTCACCATCTTCGAGCGCCGCCGTTGTTCGTCTCTCGGCAGCGTCGTGAACGGACCGAAGATCTCAAGCGACGTGCGATCGTGAACGTCCTCACCGCGGCGGAACGTTTCGATCAGGATCGGGTCCTCGGAGAGGTGGGCCAGGATCCGAAGCTCGATCTGCGAATAGTCGGCGGAGAGAAGCAGATGGCCCGGCGGAGCGATGAAGGCTTCGCGCACGCGGCGGCCCTGAGCCGTACGGATGGGGATGTTCTGAAGGTTGGGGTCGGTCGCGGAGAGGCGGCCGGTGGCCGCGATGTTCTGGCGGAACGAGGCGTGGATGCGGCCGGTGCGCTTGTTGATCATTTCCGGCAAGGCGTCCACGTAGGTCGAGCGCAACTTCGTGATGCCACGGTACTCGAGGATCAGACGCGGGAATTCGTGGTCCTTGGCGAGATCCTCGAGCACGTCGTCGGCGGTGGAGAGTGTCTTGGTTTTCTCGGTCTTGCGGCCCGATTCAAGACCCATCTCCTCGAAGAGGATCTGCCGCAGCTGCACGGGGGAGAGAATGTTGAAGGTCTTTCCGGCGAGCGCGTAGATCCGCTGAGCCAGTTGCTCGATCTCGGGACCCATCTCCGCCGAGAGGGCCTTCAAGGCCTTGCCGTCGATCAGAACACCGGCTCGTTCCATCTCCGCGAGAATCCTGGCGAGAGGCATCTCGAGGTCGAGGAACAGCGGCCACAAGCTATCGGCCTCGAGGCGGGACTTGAGCTTCGGCGCCAGGCGCACAAGAACCGCGGCCTCGCGGGCATGACGTTCGGCGTCGTGGTCCGCGAGCAGTGTCGCCTGCGTGCCTTCTTCATTCGGAAGATCCGCGTTTTCGGCCAAACCGAGTTCGTCGACCGCAATCTCGCGAATGCTCGAGCCGCGTTTTCCCGGCGACAGAACGTAGGCGGCAAGAGACGCATCGAGGACGCGCCCGCCCAGGCGGATTCCCGCCTCACCGAGAACGACGAAGTCGCGGCGCGAACACGTCGTCCACTTCTCGACCTTGGGATCTTCGAGAAGGGCGAGGACATTCGCGGGCAGGCCCTGGGAGACGCTCAAAAAAGCCGCATCGCCTCCACTCGCCAGGGCGATACCCTGGATCTGCGCGTCCATAGGCCGATCGGCGCTGATGGAAAGGGAAAAGGCCGCTTCCCCCGCCGCGCGGGCCGCTGCGATGAGACCATCGAGCGCCTTCTCGTCGGCCGCGACGCGATGAGTGAACGTGAATGCGGTGACCTCGGGCGCCATGTCGCGCGCGAAAAGCGAGAACTCGAGTTCCTTGAACAGCTCGTAGGCCGCCTCACGGTTGGGCTTTAAGACCAGACTCGCCTCGGGCTCGAAGGTCACGGGAACCTTGTCGTCGAGGGTCGCGAGCTGCCGGGAGAGATGAGCCTTGTCCGCGTTCTGAAGCAGGCCGTCTCGATAAGCCGCGCGCTTGACCTCGGCGGCCCGCGCCAGTAGTTCGTCGAGCGAGCCGAACTGCTGAATGAGATCGCGAGCGCCTTTATCGCCGATGCCCGGGACGCCTGGGATGTTGTCGACCGCGTCGCCCACGAGGGCCAGCAGGTCGACCACACGCTCGGGCGGAACGCCCATCTTCTCGATCACGCCCTCGCGGTCGTATCGCTTCTCGGGTTTTCCGTCGCGCCCGGGAGAAAGCACGCTCACATGGTCGGAGACGAGCTGGAGCAGGTCTTTGTCGCTCGTGATGATGACGACATCGAAGCCTTGCTCGACCGCCTGCCGGCTGAGCGTCGCGATCACATCGTCGGCCTCGTAGCCCTTTGCGGTGACGACGGGAAGGCGCATGACCTCGCAGGCCTTGTCGATCCACGGCAGCTGTGACGCGAGGTCTTCGTCCATTTTCCGACGATTCGCTTTGTACTCGGGAAACGCCTCCGCACGCGATGTGCTTCCCGAAACGTCGAAGGTGACCACGAAGTGCGTGGGCTGCTCGATGCCCATCAGCGCGCGGATGGTGTTGATGAAGCCGTAGACCGCTCCCGTGGGCTGTCCGGAGCGGGTGGCGAGACCACGCACCGCGAAGAACGACCGGTGGACCAGGCCCGTCCCGTCGACGATATGAAGTGTGGGACGCGCGCTCACTGGCGGGATTGTAGTGCGTCGCCAGGGAAGAGCCGCCAAACAAAAAGGGGAGCCTCGAGGGCTCCCCACGGCTTGCCGGAAAAGATTCGGCTACTGGAGCCGGTCGATCTTCGCCACGAGCTGCTTGATGAGGTCGGTGGTGCAGGCTTCCTGGGCATCGCCAAGGCCGCTCTGACGCCATTCGTCGGAGTTGGTGCCGATGCCGGAACCGCCCTTGCTGAAGTCGAAACCGCCGCCCTTGCTGGACTCACCCACACCCTTGCCGGAAAGCATGATCTCGCCCGTGGTCATGTCGATGATGCGGCCGGTGATCCGGACTTCGCTCTTGGTCTTCTTACCGCCAAGGCCAATGCCCTTCACGCGCACACCGCCGCCACGCGACTCAGTGGAGAACTTGGTGATGGAGCCCACGAGGAGGTACTTGACGCCGAGGACCTTGCCAATCTTGGCCATGGTCTGGGCGGATGGGTCGGCGCGACCGGAGGCCGCGAAATCCTGCTCGCCGAGAATGTTCGCGAGCTTCTTGCGTTCGATGACCCTGAAGGAACCGTCTTCAACGAGAGCGTCCACGAGCTGATCGGCGATGCCCTTGCCGATGTCGTACTGACCCCACCAGTTGTCGACCGTGCCGTATTCGAAGTCGAGAACGGCGATCTGCGGCCGGCTGGGCTTCTTCGCCTGCGCGAAGACCGGGCCTGTGAGAGTGAGAGTGAAGGCGGTGGCGAGAGCCACGAGAGCCGAACGTCGTTTCATTGGAAGATCCTCCTTGGTGGACGGGCCAGATGCTAGCAAGGGTAAGGCGGGGCCAAAAGTGATGGCTGCCGCTTCCCCTGAATCGCGGTTCACTTCATGCGCGAGAGATCCGCTTCGGAGGCGATGAAACCAAAAGCGGCCCACTGCGAACCCGCCACCACGCGCTTGAAGATGGCCTTCGCACGCTCGGTGTCGCCGTTCACCAGGTAGAAGTTCCCGACGCCATAACCCTGAGTCGCGATCTGGAGCGGATCCTGCTCGTCGCTGCCCAGAACATCCTCGGGTTTGCGAAGACCCTTGTACATAAGCAGCCGGTGATAGTAGGCCGCGTTGTCGAGGACGTTCATGCCCTCTTTGATCGGCTCGAGAACTTTGTCGGCCTCGGCTTTCTGGCCCAGGCGGCGCAGGGTCATGTAGAGCCAGTCGGAGGTCGCGACGAGGGAGTCGTCGTTGCTGGTCGAGTACTTCATGCACTCGCGGTAAGCCACGAGGGCCTTGGCGAAATCGCCCTTCAGGTAGTGAGCGAGGCCGAGGTGGTAATAGATGTTGAACTTGAGCGTGGCCGAAGGAGACGGACGGCGGCCGGGAGCGCCATCGGGTTCCCCTTCGTCGGGCTTGCCAACCATAAGCTTCGCCGCCTTATCGAAGTCGACGATTGCTTTGTCGAACTGGCGCGTGGTCACGTAACGGTGCCCGCGGTGACGAAGAAGACGCGCATCGTTCGGGAACTTCGCGACACCGCGAGAGAAGACGTCGATCGCCTCGCGATAGCGCGAGAGGTAAGACAAACGCCGACCGACCCAGATGATGTTGTCCGCGTTGTCCGGGTTCTTCACGAAGTCGGCGGTGACCGTCGCGAGATTGTCTTCGAGACG
>JAYUUU010000153.1:0-1868 GCA_043754395.1 Vicinamibacteria bacterium | reverse complement strand
TCGAGCGACTCAAGAACGAGGGCCGTGCCTGAACCGGGCGGTCTGAAGGTGGTGGGCGCTGTAGGGATCGAACCTACGACTTCCACCGTGTGAAGGTGGCACTCTACCGCTGAGTTAAGCGCCCCGAGGCGATGGTGCATCGCTCCTTGGAACCGGGCGTGGAGTCTACCAAGAAGAGGCTTCATTCCGCCTCGGCGGCGGCTTACGTAGACTCCCTCGCCAATGACACCTGAAGGACATCGGACCTACAAGTACTACGACTTCGTGATGGCGGCGTTCGTGACTGTGCTTCTGTGCGCGAACCTCATCGGCGCCTCCAAAGTGGCGACACTCTTCGGCTTCACTTTCGGGGCCGGCGTCTTGTTCTTCCCCATCAGCTACATTTTCGGGGACGTCCTTACTGAGGTCTATGGCTACGCGCGCTCGCGGCGGGTGGTGTGGGCGGGTTTCGCGGCCCTGCTTTTCGCGTCGGTCATGAGCCTGGTGATCCTCGCCTTCCCTCCGGCTCCGATGTGGCCTCATCAGGCGGCGTTTGAAACCGTCTTCGGAAACACCTGGCGGATAGCCCTCGCCTCGATGTTCGCGTACCTATGCGGCGAGTTCTGCAACTCTTTCGTGCTCGCGAAGATGAAGATCAAGACCGAGGGCCGCTTCCTCTGGATGCGGACGATTGGCTCCACCATCGTGGGCGAGGCGGTCGACTCGCTGATCTTCTATCCCCTCGCGTTCATGGGGGTTTGGCCGGTGGAGCAGGTGATCGCGGTGATGACGAGCAACTACGCGCTCAAGGTCTCCTGGGAAGTGGTGAATACGCCGCTCACCTATCGCGTGGTCGCCTTTCTCAAGCGCGCGGAGTCTGAGGACTACTACGACCGGGATACCAACTTCACGCCTTTTTCATTGAAGGCTTAGGGGGGCCAGATAAGGCGTAATGGTTGTGGGACGGGGTTGCTTCGTCGGCAGCTTTCCGATGGCCTCCTCGCAATGACGAGCTAGGAGCCCACCGCAGCCCGGGCTGGGTAGTGGCTTCGTCGGCGGGCTGGGGGGGCCGCCACACGCAGGTCCCGCGCTCGAAGCCCTGACCTAGCTCGTGCAGCGGTTGGCTTTTAGGTCGTCATTGCGAGGAGCCAGTCCGTTCCGCGCGCGACGAAGCAACCCCCTCCCACCACTATTGGCTCGGCCAGATCGCTCGTGCCTGCAAGGGAACAAACCGGGCGGGAGATGCGTCGATTTCGATATGGCAAGTCCTCTCGAATCGAAAGAAGGTCCCAGGCTTCGCCTCTGGCCGGGTGTCGTCATCGTCCTCCTCATCGGCGTGAGCGGTTTCGTGGTTCCCGCACTGATCCCCGATGCGTCCATTCTGAGGTTCCTCGGACCCGCCGCCGGCGGGCTCCTGATCGGCCTCTGGTGGCTGCTCTTCAGTCGGGCGCCGTGGGGCGAGCGCTTGGGCGCGATCCTGCTGGCGATCGGTGCGGTGGCCCTGACATCGCGCCTTGTCCACATTTCAATCGCTAATGCGGGGATGGGGATGCTGTTGCCGATCATGTCCATCCCGGTCATGGGTGTCGCTCTCGTGGCCTGGGCAGCGGCCACGCGGCATCTTTCAACCCTCACCAGGCGCGTTTCGATGGCGGGCACCATTGTGCTGGCCTGCTTGAGCTTCACCCTGTTGCGAACCGGTGGTCTCGGCGGCGGCGGCAAATTGGATCTTCACTGGCGCTGGACTCCCTCGCCCGAGGAACGTCTCCTCGCCCAGACCGCGAACGCGCCCGCGCTCGCGAAACCTCTGGCGACCGTTGAACCGGTGGCGGTCGAGTCCGCGGCCGCTGCCCAAAAGCCAGCCGCGGTACCCTCGGCCAAGGCCGGCG
>JAYUUU010000152.1:0-4235 GCA_043754395.1 Vicinamibacteria bacterium | reverse complement strand
CATCCCTGACTTTGACTGAGGTCTGTCGCCCATGCTTCTCGCATCCTTTCTGATGGCCGCCCTCCAGGCCGCCCCGCCCGCTCGTCCCGACCCGATGGCGCTTGGTCCAATGGTGGGCCAGGTGCTTAAGGCGTTCGATGCCATTGACTCGACCGGGGCCACACGCGATCTCGAGTCGCTCAAAGGGCCGAAGGGCCTGGTATTGGTTTTCTTTCGCTCCGCCGACTGGTGACCCTACTGCAAAGTTCAGCTCGTCGAGCTGGAGAGCCAGATGGAAGGATTCAAGAAGAGGGGCGTTGGTGTCGCGGCGCTGAGTTACGACTCGCCTGAGGTTTTGAAGGACTTCGCTTCACGTCGTCACATCACGTATCCCCTGCTCTCCGACCCGGAGTCGAAGATCATTCGCGCCTACGGGCTCCTCAACGACATCGACTATCCGGTCGGGAACTTCGCGCATGGCGTTCCCTTCCCGGGAACCTTCATCGCCGATGCAAAGGGCGTCATTCAGTCAAAGTTCTTCGAGAAGGCCTACGCCGAACGTCAGACCGCGGCGAGCATCCTGGCCGCCGCAGGCGACCTGGCCACGATCGACGTCACTGAGATCAAGGCTCCTCAGCTGGTCCTGAAAACCTCCGCAAGCAACCAAACCGTCTCGCCCGGACAACGATTGGCGCTGATCCTCGACTTCGTATTGAAACAGGACATGCACGCCTACGCCTCTGGAGACCACACCTATCGCCCCTTGACCTTGAGCCTGGAGCCGAATCCGCTGATCACCCCGCATGAGCTGATCCTGCCGAAGTCCCAGCCGTACACGTTCAAGCCGCTCAGGGAGACGGTGCCCGTCTACGTCGGCAGTTTTCGCGTCCATCAGGACATCACGGTGTCCGGGTCCACGAAAGAGATGCAGGAAGCCCTCAAGTCCGAGTCGCCATCGATCGAGGTCACCGGCACGCTCGGCTATCAGGTCTGCAGCAACTCCGTCTGCTATGCGCCCGCAAAGATCCCGGTGAAGTGGACCCTGAGGCTCATGCCCCTCGACCGGGAGCGGGCGCCCGAGGCCCTTAGAAAAAAGTCTCCCTAGAATCGCGTGGGTGCTAATTTCCGCTCCGGGTCATCCGCGAAGGCAGCAGGCAGGAACTTTGATCGCGACATCGCGCTTGCCGGGCAAGAGGGTCATGAATCCACGCAGTCTAGTGGCGGTTTCGCCGGTTTCGGCCGGTGGAACCGCCTACCAGAGAGTCCGGACGGGATACTCTCGGATGTCGTCGTCAGGGGTGAGCAAGATCAGGCCCGAGGCGATGGCCTGCGCTACGAGCATGCGGTCAAACGGATCACGATGAATGTCGGGGAGCTTGGCCACATGGAGCGCCGCCTCCTCGTCCAAGGCGAGCGATTCGATGCCGTGCGCCGCGCGCTGGACGGGCACGAAGGACTCCGGTTTGGAGGGCAGGGGCAGCCGGCCAAGGCGGTGCTTCACCGCGATCTCCCACGCCGAGACGGCGCTCAGGACCACTTCGTTCCCTGGATCCTCAAAGGCGTGTCGCGCCTTTACCGACAACTCGTCCGAGCCGCCGACGATCCACAGAAAGGTGCAGGTGTCGAGCAGCAGACGCAAGGTCAGCGCCCCTCGAAGGCGCGGACAATGTCGTTGGGAAGAGGCTTGAAAAAGGAACGCGGCACCTTGAGGCCGGGGACGAGGCCCACGGGCCGACGCGTTCGACGAGTCTTCGGCACGGGGCGCAGTTCCGCGGCGGGCACGTTCCGCCGGCAAATCAGCAGCGTCTCGCCCGAGGCGGCGCGCTCCACCAGGGCCGAGAGCTGCGTCTTGGCTTCGTAGAGATTGATCTTCTTCATGACCATATACTAGACCAACTCGTCCTGATCAAACGATCCACGCATGCTTCCGGCCCGGCGGGCCTATCGCTGACGCATCTTCGCCTTGATCTCTTCAGCCCAGTTCAACGTCACTTCCAGAGACTTCACCCATCCCACCCGCGCCGATGGCGGCGAGGATTTCGTAGGGGCCGAGTCGTGTACCAGGGGTGAGCGGCATGGGCTTACTTCTTCGCCTCGGGATTCCAATGTTGGATCAGCGTGATCGGCGGGGCCGCAGATCCTCCGATCGTCTGGTTGGCCAGAAACCGCCCGTCCCGGGCCACCGCATACTGCACTTTGTCAGAGGCCAAGATGAGGTTGGTGGGGAACAAGGTCACGGTCTTTCCGGCCACAAGCGCCGCGCCCGACGCCGCGATCGTCACCGCCATCATCTTCGAATCCGGCGCGACGAAGTACAGTTCCTTCCCATCAGCGCGCCATCGCGGTTGCCGGCCGCCGCCTGTGGACACTTGCCACTTGCCCCCGGGAACGGGAAACGTCTGGACGACAATTTCGAAGCGGCCCGATTCGTTCGTTTCGTAGGCCACCAGGCGGCCGTCGGGCGAGAACTGTCCGTTGTTCTCCGTGAACGGCGTGTTCGCCACCCCGACCGGCCTCCGATCGGCGCCGGTCATCGGCAGCGACCACAAGTCCGGCCCCGTCTTGGGATCGGTCACATGGTAGAGCAGGAATCGGCCGTCTGCCGACCAGTCGTACGGCCATTCGTCGTTCGGGGTTTCCAGCAGGAGTTCCTCCGTGCCCGCCCCGCTCGACGGTTTGATCCAGAGGTCCCATGAGCCGCCCTTGCGTTTGGATTCGAAGACGATGCGGGCGCCGTCGGGGGACCAGACCGGGAAGCCGTCCAGCGCCGCATCGAAGGTGAAACGCGTGAAACCGTCTCGGGCCAGATCCATCAGCCACACGTCCCGGTTGCCCCGTATCGTGCGGTCGAGTGCGACCTGCCGCCCATCGGGCGACAACTCCGGAGCATTGAGTGCCTCCATGTCCGGGGCGCCCGCAACACCCGTGGTCTTGCCGGTCCGATCGAACCATGTGAGCTGCCGCGCGTCGCCGATGCCGGCCCGATACGCCACGAGCCCTTCCGCCGAAACCGACGCGGCGATCGCGCCGGTGCTGTCGGCGCCGAGTGGATCGGCCAGGGTGATCGGATCGCCGGTGAGGGCCTTCCGCCCCAGGTCCAGCCGCTGCGCGACGAGTACTTGTCCCCGCACCCACACGAGCCAGCCCGGCGAGATGTAGAAACCGCGCGAATCGCCGCCGGTCAGGCGCGTGGTCTCTCCAGAGTCGAGCGTTCCAAGATAGATCCCTGACGCCTCCACCGCGCCGTATTCGAAGAACAGGAACTGACGACCATCAGGGAGGAACGACGGGTGCCGGTAGTGCGGCTGCGGGTTGAGTGTCGTGACGGCGACCGCCGCCCCCCCCGAGGCGGCAATGCGCGACAGCGGCCCGGTGGTGTTTGGCGCGAACAGGATGATGCCATCGGCGTTCCAGGTTCCGCCTCGACCAGTGACGACCGGGGCGAGGGTCTGCGGGGCGCCGCCGCCGAGGTCGAGGCGCTTCAACGTGTCGTCGGCGAAGAAGCCAATGGATCGACTGTCGAAGGACCAGAACGGAAATGTCGCGCCGTCAGTTCCAGCAAGCGGCTGCGCGATCGTTGAGGCCAGAGACCGCAGCCAGAGGCGTGGCGCGCCGTCGCCGGATGCGGCGAAGACGATCTGCCGGCCATCGGGCGAGAGCGCAAACGACCCGGAATTGGCGGCGCCGGGGGTGACGATGTCGACGCGCGTCTCGGGCGGCGCCTTTACGGTGCGCCACGGCGCCCACGTCATAAGTCCGGCGACCAGCGCGATGGTGAGCGTTGCGGCGGCCGCTTTCCAGAAAAGCATGGATCCTTGGGCGGACGCTTTTCGTTCGGGTGCGGCCATGGTAAGTGAGCCGTCGAGCATGAACCGCACCACGGACAGATCGGGAATGCGGGTCTTGCGATCTTTCACCAGGCAGCGTGTGACGATGGCGCGCAGGTGGGCGGGCACGTCGATTGGTAGCGCGCTCCATTCGGGCTCGCTCTTCATGATTGCCGAGATGATCTCCGTCGCGTCTTCGCCATCGAAGGCCCGGCGTCCCGACAACATCTCATAGAGCACGCAGCCGAACGCCCAGACGTCGGTGCGCTTGTCCACCACTTTGCCGCGGGCCTGCTCTGGGCTCATGTAGGGCGCGGTGCCCATGATCATTCCCGCTTCGGTCATGTGGCGCGACATGGTGGGCGAGTGCGAGAGCGCGGTGTTACTCGCACTGTTCCCGTCCGTGGCCTTGGCCAGGCCGAAGTCGAG
>JAYUUU010000151.1:0-4595 GCA_043754395.1 Vicinamibacteria bacterium | reverse complement strand
TGCGAGCCGCGGCGAGGCCCTAGTCCTACTCCTTGGGCGGCGTTTCGAAATCGATCGCCGAAAGGTCGATGGGGCCGGTCAGGGCGTCGCTCGAATTGTCGTAGGGCGGTGGAGCCTGAGGCATCGGAGTCGGGGCGAGCTTGGTGAAGAGGTCGTCGCCCATCTGGGCCAGGAGCTTCAAGGACCAGGCCCTCTCCGCGTAGTAGATCGGCTGGAACAGGGTCTGATTGACCAGAGGCAGGACGCCGATGCAGCAGGTGAGACAGCTTCCAATCAGGATTACCATGCCCGCCGCGATGCTTGCCACGAATTTGAGGATGGCGTACCCGATCAGCAATCCGGGCCTCTCACCCAGAAGGGAGAGGAAGGCTGAGCTCGCATCCCGCGCCGTGATGTTCCGCGAGAGCTG
Source organism: Vicinamibacteria bacterium (assembly GCA_043754395.1). GTDB lineage: Bacteria > Acidobacteriota > Vicinamibacteria > Fen-336 > JAGNNV01 > JAGNNV01. The sequence continues at coordinate 4,186 of JAYUUU010000151.1, read as the reverse complement.
AAGAGGGGCTACGAAGTCGCGCAGGACCATGTTGAGGATGGCGGCCGATAGGAGAGAAAGGACGAAGAGGAACGCGATTGGAATGATGCCGAGTGCTATTGGCCCTCCCGCCCAGTCTTTGGTGCGGGCCCACAAGACGAAGAAGCCGCCGAGGCCGAGGATCAGAACCATCAGGATGAAGACGGCCCCCTGGACGATGAGGCTCAGGATGAAGAAAGAATCCGCGTGGCTACTGTGCTGGCCCCAGGGCCGCACGAGGTCGAAGCGCCCGGTGGCCACGTCGTCGATGTAGACGAAGATGGTCCTTGAGCGAAGCCACATGACCAGGAGGGACAAAAGCATGATCCCCATCAAGGCCCCGACGAAGATGATCATGTGGGCCGCAATCCAGGCGAGCGCGCCCTCCAGCATCTGGCTTGGATCCTCGAAGCGCCCCGGGCTGCCGGAGAACCTGTTCTGAACGCCCCCGCCGCCGCTCCCCGAGCCGCAGCTCTCGAGCAGGCTCACGAAGCCGAGGGTGATCCATCCTCCGAAGCTGAAAGGAAACAGCTTCTCGCGCATGTGCGAGATGCCTTCACCGAGCGCTTCAATCGCCGATGGATTCCGGTTCGCTACGGGCCTCGCCATGGGTGGACTCTAGTACCGTCCGGCCCCGATTGAAATCGGAGGGGCCGCTGAGCATTTACAATCGGACTCGCGAGGGCGAAGATGGGACCTTCGCGGATGTTCCGCGTTCCGCGGTTGAATCAATGTGAGGTGCTCTATGCGTTCTTTGTTCTCCTTTGCGTGCGTCGCCGTTCTGGCCACCAGCGCCCTCGCCGGTCCGCAGACGTTCGGCAAGCCCCTTCAGGGGCTGGCACCCACGACCCTCGCCGCGGTTCTCGAGAAACCCGAGGGCGGGAAAATGGTGGCGCTCGAGGGCACCATCAAGGCCGCCTGTCAGGAAAAGGGCTGCTGGCTGACCTTCGAGCAGGGAGGAAAGACTGTTCATGTGAGCTTCGAGGGTTATTCCTTCTTCGTACCGAAGGACTCCGCCGGCCAGAAAGTGAAGCTCGAGGGCCGCATCCTCTTGAAGGAGCGCTCGAAGGAAGAGATCGAGCATCTCGAGGGCGAAGGGGCCAAAGGGGTCACCACGAAGGTTTCGATCGAAGCTGTAGGCGTCGTGATCGACCGCCCCGCCAAGTAGTTCGTTTTCAAGGTCCCCCGCGCGCCGGGGTTCTCGGGCCGCACCGCCGCACAAGTCGAGGAGATCCCAAAGTCATGGCCACACGACGCGCTTTTCTCTCCCAAGTAGGCGCGGTTTCTGCCGCCGCCGTGACGTTCAAGGATCACGCTCTTGAGGTGGTCGAGGCGGCGAGCTCGAACGCCGCCTCGGCCAGCCCTCTCGACATGGCGGCGAACGAGGATTACTGGCGCGAAATACAGGGCGCCTTCTCCCTCGACCGTACCATGATCAACCTCAACAATGGCGGCGTTTGTCCGTCGCCGCGTGTGGTGCACGACGCGCTCAAGCGCTACCTCGACCAGTCGAACCAGGCCCCCGTCTACAACATGTGGCAGCAACTCGAGCCTGGCATCGAGGGTGTGCGCCGCGAGCTCGCCGCCGAGTTCGGCTGTGACCCCGAGGAGATGGCGATCACGCGCAACGCGAGCGAGTCGCTTGAGATCGCAATCATGGGTCTAGACCTCAAGGCGGGCGACGAGATCCTCACCACCAACCAGGACTATCCGCGGATGATCACCGCGTGGAAACAGCGCGAACGCCGCGACGGCGTCGTCTTGAAGCAGTTCTCCTTCCCCGTGCCCGCACCCTCGATGGACGATCTCTACGATCGCTTCGTGAAGGGCGTGACGCCCAAGACGAAGGTCATTCTCATCTGCCACATCACGAATCTCACCGGCCAGATCTTCCCGGTGAAGCGCGTGTGCGAGTTCGCCCGCTCCCGCGGCATCGAGGTCATCGTCGACGGGGCTCACGCCTTCGGCCAGTGGCCGATCAAGCACAAGGACGTCGATTGCGACTTCTACGGGGTCAGTCTGCACAAGTGGATGCTGGCGCCCGTCGGCACGGGCTTCCTCTACGTGCGAAAGAACCGGATCAAGTCACTCTGGCCGCTCATGGCGGCCGAGGCGAAGCAAGACGACGACATCCGGAAGTATGAAGAGATCGGAACGCATCCCGCGGCGAACCACAACGCCATCGCCGAGGCCATTGTCTTCCACCGCGGTATCGGCGCGGAGCGGAAGTCCGAGCGGCTCCGCTATTTGCGCGACCGTTGGATGAAGCGTTTGTCGGCGGATCCGCGCTTCATGATCCATACGAGCTTGGATCGCGCGATGGGATGCGCCATCGGCAATGTCGGCATCCGCGGTGTCGACACTGCGAAGCTCCAGGGCCATTTGTGGGGCAAGAAGCGGATCTTCACCGTTGCCATCATCCATGCCGAATATCAGGGGCTTCGGATCACTCCTAACGTCTACACCACGGTGGATGAGGTCGACGCCTTTGCAGCCGAGATGGAGCAGGTAGCGGCGAAGGGTCTGCCCGCAGCCTGAATTTCGGGGACATTTTTGCGGCCCGGGCCCAACCAAAGGCGCCCTTCGTCGAGTCCAAGCCCATGAGTACCACTGCGCTCCTGAACCCCCTTTCTCTGAGGATTCCCATGAAATCAAAGTTCCTTGCCGCCCTCGCCGCTCTCGCCCTCGCTTCCACCACTTTCGCCGCCGACATCACCGGCAAGTGGACCGCGGAGGTCCCCGGACGCGGGGGTCAGACCCGCACCACCAACTTCGACTTCAAAGTTGAAGGAGAGAAGCTCACGGGCACGATGTCTGGAATGCAGGGAGAAATGGCGATCTCCGACGGCAGCGTCAAGGGTGATGACATCGCCTTCGTCGTGGTCGTGAACTTCAACGGCAATGAAATGAAGCTCACCCACAAAGGCAAGCTGACCGGCGAAGTCATCAAGATGACGCGCACGCGCGAAGGTGCTGAAGGTCCGGGCCAGGAGTTCGAAGCGAAGCGCGTCAAGTAGCGTCCCACGCCAGGGCCTGAGGCCTATGATTCCTGGCATGGCTGAACGAAAAACCCCCGCGGAAGCGCTGGCCCTGCTTCACGAATTCACGCTGACCGACGCGCTGCGTAAACACGGCGTGGCGGTTGAAACCGCGATGAAAGCGTACGCGCGGCACTACGGCGTCACCAACCAGGCGGAAGTCGAGAAATGGGGCATTGTGGGTCTGCTCCACGATTTCGACTACGAGAAGCACCCGACCGAGGAGACGCACCTCGTCCTCGGTCAGCACATCCTTCGCGAACGCGGATACGAAGAGGAGATCGTCGAGGCGATCTCCTCCCACGCCGACTACATGAACATCCCGCGCGACACGCCACTCAAGAAGGCGATCTATGCGTGCGATGAGCTCGTGGGCTTCGTGGGCGCTTGTGTGAAGGTCCGTCCTTCGAAGAGCATCCACGACCTGCCGGTCGAGTCGGTGGTCAAGAAGCTCAAGGACAAGGCGTTCGCGCGCTCGGTGGATCGCAGCTACGTCTACGGGGGTGCCGAAGCGGTGGGGCGTCCGCTCGAAGAGCACGTCGGCTTCATCATCGACGCGCTCAAGCCGGTGGCCGAGGAGATCGGTCTCCAGGGGATGGCGTGACCAACGCCGTTCGCGGGTGAGAGCGGACCGCCGCGCTAGGCCCCCGCTTTCGCGGGGGTGTGCGGTGTCCAATTGGCTTGGTAGTGCGGCGGATGCAAGCAGTCACATCTTCCGCAACTTGCCTCTGTCGATTTTGCCGAGGTGCGTGCGGGGCATGGCTTCTAAAACCACCACCTGGCGCGGGGCTTTGTAAGGCTCGAGACGTTCGAGCGCAAACGCGCGAAGGTCCTCGGCGAATGAGGCGCGGGCTTCGGCAGGGCAGGCCCGTGCGACCACATAGGCCCACGGCTTCACCAGGCCCTGGGCATCGGGGACGCCAACCACCGCCACCTCGGCCACGTTGGAATGCTGCTGCAGGCAGTTCTCGACCTCCGCGGGGGCGAGCCACCGTCCACCCACCTTGAGCATGTCGTCATCGCGGCCCGAGTAGTAGAAGAAGCCGTCTTCGTCCTGCCGGACCATGTCGCGGGAGGCGTACCACTCGCCGCGAAAGACCTGCTGAGTCTTGTCCATCTCGTGCCAATAC
>JAYUUU010000150.1:0-2363 GCA_043754395.1 Vicinamibacteria bacterium | reverse complement strand
ATGCCCACTTCCCCGCGCGTCTTGAAGTCCGTGAAGAAGGCGAGCGAGAACTTTCCGGCGGGACCAATGGGCAGACCGCGTAGCAGATTGCCGAGGGCTGCCCCAAGAAGGATCGCGATGAGGGCATTCGTCACCGCGAACGCCAGGTCCCAGAACGATCGCCACATCGGGTCGTCGATATGGCCGCCGAACTCGAGCGAAAGCCCGCGGCCCACCAGGCACCAGAGCAGGACGAATACCGCGAGATAGAACCCGGGCAGCGCCACCGCAAGGACGCTCGGGAAGGCCACGAAGAGAACCCCGCCCGCCCCCACCAGCCAGACTTCGTGCCAGGTCCACAGCGGGCCAATCGCCGCGATCACCTGTCTTCGTTCGGGTGGGGTTCGCGCCACGAGGAACTGAACCACACCGCAGCCGATGTTCCATCCATCCATGACGGCGTATGCCGTCAGCATCAGGCAGAAAATGGCGAACCAGATCTCAACCATTCACCACCTCCGGGTAGAGGCCGGATTCATGGCCGTCGACCGGGCCCTGCACAACCTCACGGCCGATCATGAAGAGATAGAGAAGGCCAATGGCGGCATACAGACCCGCAAAACCAATGAGTGTGAAGAGAGCGTCACCCTGGCTCACCACATCGGAGTAGCCCTGCCCGGTCCGGAATAATCCCCAGATGAGCCAGGGCTGCCGTCCAAGCTCCGCGGTCATCCAGCCCGCGGTGTTCGCGATGTAGGGGAAAGGGAAGGCGAGCATCAACGCCCAGAGCAGGAGCCTCGTGTCCATGAGCTTTCCCCGGAGTCGCTGGAGGTTCGCAAGACCCATGAGACCGATGAAAATCGTCCCGAGCCCGGCCATCACGTGAAAGGAGTAGTAGAGAAGTTCAATGTTCGTCGGCCACTGGTCCTCGGGAAAATCGTTCAGGCCACGCACATTGCTGTGGAAGGTGCCGAAAGCGAGGAAGCTCAGCAGCCCGGGAAGGGCGATCGGGTTGTCGAGACGCCGCATTTTCACGTTCGGCTGGCCGATCAGATTCAATTGCGCTTCGGTGCCGCTCTCGAACCGCCCTTCCATGGCCGCGAGCGAAACCTCCTGATGCTTCGCGACGAACTTCGCCTGGACGTCGCCGGTAGGAAATGCGACCAGCACCGCAGCCAAAAGACCCATCGCCGTACCCCATTCGACATAGACGCGGGCCTGTTCCTTATGAACGTTTCGCAGTGCGTAGAAAGCGCCCACCGCCGCGACCACGAATGCGCCGGTGACGAGTGCGGCGGCCTGGTTGTGCGCGAAGAGCACGAACGCCCAGGGATTCAGGAGATAGGCGGTGAAGTCGCCGATGATCAAAGTCCCCTGAGGCGTGAGCTCATGGCCGACCGGGTGTTGCATGAACGCGTTCGTCACCAGGATGAAGTACGCCGAAAGCCAGGCCCCAAGCGCGGTGAGACAGGTCGCGATGAAGTGCTTTGTCGGACCGAGGCGGCGTTCGCCCCAAACCATCGCCCCTACAAACGCGCTTTCGAGGAAGAACGCGAACATGCCCTCCATCGCGAGGGTTTGACCGATCACGCCTCCTGAGTACTTCGAGAACTCAGACCAGTTCGTGCCGAACTGGAACTCCATCGGAATCCCCGTGACCACGCCCACCGCGAAATTGATTCCGAAGATCCGGCTCCAGAAGCGCGCCGAGCGGGCATAGGCCTCGTTCCCGGTCGCAAGGGCTCGCCATCGCCACAGCACCAGCAGGGGCGCCAGCCCCATGGTGAGCTGGGGAAACAGGTAGTGGTACGTGATCGTGAAGGCGAACTGCAGCCGATGCCAGAACGCAGGATCGTCCATTGCGCGGACTTTACCCCGGTCGCAGGAGTGCGTGCTCCCTTGCGGCCCCCCACCTCAAAGACGAAACAGGTAGCTGAACTTCATGAAGAAGCCGTCATTCGCCCTCGTGAGGCGGCGGAACGCGAACGCATCATCATCCAGGACCGAACTGCCGTAGCCCGCGAAGAACACGGTGCCGGGCGTCGGCTGCCACGCGAAGAGGGCGTCGATCCGCAGCCTGTTTCTTTGCTCTCCGAGCAGAGGGTCGTAGCCGCCAAGGGCGTTTCGCTGGAACAGCGGCCGTTCGGTGCGCGTCGCATCGCGGAGTTCGTCCTCAAACTGCGAGTCGTATTCGGCGACGAGTCGACCGAAGATCGCCCGCGTTGCCTGGTACTCCACCTTGAGTCGAGGGATCTCGCGCTTCGCCACGACCGACCCTTCTTTGCGGCGCTTCACCTGCTGAAGGTTGTAGAGAAGGTTCGCCCGAAGCTTCTCGGTGGGGCGCCAATCGAGTCGCACCGTGGCGTAGAGGATGTCGCCGCTCG
>JAYUUU010000149.1:0-1640 GCA_043754395.1 Vicinamibacteria bacterium | reverse complement strand
CCGGACCGATCTACTACCAGCGGCCGTAAACGCCGGACCGACACCAGCTCAATGCGCGAGGAGTCTGCCCAGAGCTTCCGTCCACGCATGCGCGTGAGGGGAGAGCGCAACCCCCACGCCGGCGATGACGAGGATCGTGAGGGCCGCCATCCATGGACGGGGGCCGTGGGCCGCGGGATTCTCGCCCTGGCTCGCCAGGGCCTCGACCCGCGCGCGAAGTTCGATTGGGCTCGAGTAGGCCGAAGAGACCGCGACATCGAGCTCCGCGTCGCCGATCAGCGGCCGGAAGGTGCGAAGCCTCGCCACTTTCAAAAGCGCCGAGGCGAGGTCAAGGGCAATTTCCTGATTCCCACGCGCCGCGCCCGCGTCGGCCGCGAACTCGCAGGCGCGTGCGAAGGCTTGGCGCCAGGGCGCATCGAGCGAGAACCACTGAAGGAAATCGGGGCATGATCCCATCCAGAGCAGACGGAGCGGATCGCGGCTCTCGGCGTGACTCACTTCGTGAGCAAGCGCCGCTTCGAACTCCGAAGGCTCCAGGGACTTCATCACCTCGGTTGAAGCGTAGATCGTGGGACGCAGATACCCGCCGACGCACAGAGCCAGATCGTCACTCTTCACTTCCACAACTTCAAACGGCGCGGTCAAAGCGCCATGGCTTCGTCCGCGCCCGCGCCAGACGAGAAGGCGGTCGCGCGTCCTCAGGAACATGCGCACGGCCCGGCAGAGGCCCAGCAGAAGCGGCAGGAGTGAGATAAGTGCTGCCGTGAGAAGGAACCAGGAAGCCGTTTCACCGGTGTTGTCCGGCTCGTGCCGCCACCATGCCGGAAGGAAGATCAGGGCTAGTGCTGAAACCGCAAGACCAAGGGGTAGAGATCGCGCGAGAAGGATGGCATCGGTTCTCGTCGCCGGCGCGATTCGGGCGAGGCGGGGCAGGAGCGCGGGCGTGAGGCCTAAAAGGATCAAGTCGAGTGCTGCGAGCAGGACGCCGAATACGACGAGGAGAAGCGCCGCGCTGTAGACGGTCATTGTCGCCCCTCCGCCTTCCTGGTCTGGCGCAAGACTCGCTTTTTCTCCCTCACGAGTCGATCGAGGGAATCGAGCCATGCGGGATCGTGGGATTCGAGCGCGTCGACGAGCGCCGCGATCGCCAGGTCGCGATTCGGAGCGCCGGCGTCCATATCCGACACCGCGGTTCGAAGCGCCCGCACCCCAAGTTCGGCGCGAGTCAGCCGGGCGCGATACACGAAGGCGCGGCCCTTCGGTTCGCGGGTCAGGAGACTCTTCTTGAAAAGTCGATCGAGCGTCGTCATGAGTGTGGTGTAGGCCCAGGGACCCTTGAGCTGAACACAGACGTCACGAACGCTCAACGGCTCGTCGCTCCGCCACAGGCAGTCCATGACCAGCGACTCGAGACGGCCGAGAGGCAACGAACTCATGAGGCGAGGATAGCTGAGCGGTCCGCGCTCGGGTTAGATTCCCGGAATGGACAGACCGAGTGCAGACCGCGAGCGGGAAGAGGCGCTCGACCGTGCCCGAGACATCGCGCGGGAGTTTTTCAAGACGCTCCCCGTGCGACCGGTGGGGGCGAGGGCTACGTTCGAGGAACTCGTGGGGGCGCTCGGTGGTCCCCTGCCGGAGTC
>JAYUUU010000148.1:0-5460 GCA_043754395.1 Vicinamibacteria bacterium | reverse complement strand
GAGGTTGCTCGCCTCCAAGGGGTATCGGACCGAGTGGCACACCTATGCCTACCGCCATTCAACGGGCCGGCGCCAGCTGCGGGATATCTCCCGCTGGCTTCAGCGACACTTCCTCGCGGGCGACCCTGTGCGCTCGAGGGTGCCCGCATCCGCTGCGGCCTTCGGCATTCGGCACGAGGCCTGAAAGGCCCCGCGCATTTCTAGAATCGACTTCGAGACCACGAAGGCGTGGTAGGGCTGTCGTCGCGGACTGACGGAGAATCAGGCATGCCCTTCGACCTCGAAACCGGTCCTGAGATTCTTCGACGCACTCCTCGAGTGTTGAAGTAAGTCCGCTTACTTCAACCGACCTCGCAACACCATCGTCTTCGTCTGCAGTCCCTCCGGCGTCACCGCGTCGGGGGGTATCGGCTCACCCACCGCAAGTCCCACGCTCGAAAAGATCCCCCGACGAAACGGCCGTGTCATCGCCTTGCCGTCGATGCGGGAGAAAAACGACCCCCACAGGTTCTGAAGCGCCATCGGGATCACCGGTACGGGGCGCGTGGCCAGAATCTTCATGATCCCGGCCTTGAAGGGCTGCAAGTCGCCGTCGCGGGTGATGACACCTTCCGGGAAGATGCAGAGGAGGTCGCCTTCCGCAAGTGTCCTGTCCGCTTCCGCGAAGGCGTTCGCGTAGATCGCCGGGTCCTCCTTCTGAGAGGCGACGGGAATGGTCTTGGCTAGCCGGAAGATCGCCCCAAGGATCGGTGTCGCGAAAATCTTGTGGTCCATGATGAACCGGATCGGACGTGGCGAGGCGGCCATCAGCAGCAGCGCATCGACGAAGCTCACGTGGTTGCAGGTCAGCAGGGCCGCACCGTGCTCGGGGATGTTGTGGTCGCCCCGGATGCGGAAGCGGTACATCAGGTTCGCCACCACCCACGAAATGAAACGCAGAAGGAACTCGGGCACGAGCAGGAAGATGTAGAGCGCGACCACGGCGTTCATGATGCCGACCACGAGGAAGATCATCGGGATGGAGGCGCCGCCCTTGATGAGCGCCACGGAGAGCGCCGCGGACGCGATCATGAAGAGCGCGCCGAGAATGTTGCTTGCCGCGAACACGCGGGCGCGATGCGTGGGGGCGCTGCGCGACTGGACGAGGGCGTAAAGCGGCACCGAGAAAAGTCCGGCGAAAGCGGAAAGGAGGCCGAGGTCGGCGAGGATGCGGATAGCTCCCGGCGTGTCGACGAATTGCATCGCACCCAGGGCCACGGGGCCATGGGCTAAACCGCGCGACGCGAAGTAGAGATCCACCGCGAACGCGGTCATGCCGAAAGCGCCGATCGGGACGAGGCCGAGTTCAACGTGACGACGCGAGAGCGATTCACAGAGCAGCGAACCGACGCCGATGCCGATGGAGAAGACGACCAGAAGCAGCGAGGCGACGCCTTCGGTGCCGCCTAAGACATCCTTGGCGAAGGTTGGAAGCTGAGTTAGAAAAGAGGCGCCGAAGAACCACAGCCACGACACGCCCATGAGGCCGCGGAACACCACGATATTCTCGGACGCGAACTTCAGGTTGCGCAGAGTTTCACTGAACGGGTTCCACTTGATCTCGAGCTCCGGCACCAGCGGCGCCGCCTTCTGCATGGAGTGAACCGTGACGCGGCCGAGAAGGGCCACACCGATGCAGCCAAGGGCGGCGATCTTCGGACCGTTCTCGGGCATGCCCACGAGCACTCCGCCCACGAGATTCCCGGCCAGGATGGCGACAAACGTCCCCATCTCCACCATCGCGTTGCCGCCGGTGAGTTCGCGCTCGGTGAGGGCCTGGGGAAGGAAGGCGTACTTCACCGGTCCAAAGAGTGTCGAGTGCAGGCCCATCAGGAAGGTGCAGCCGAGGAGCACCGGCACGTTGCGCGCGATGAAACCGTACGCGGCGAGGACCATGATCCCCACTTCCAGCGTCTTCACGAAGATGGCGATGGATCGCTTGTCATATTTATCCGCGAGCTGTCCCGATGTCGCGGAGAAGAGCAGGAAAGGCAGGATGAAGAGGCCGGCGATGAGGTTGACGACGAGTGCCGGATCGAAGCCGGAGTTCGCACTGGCGTGAAACGTGACCAGAACCGTGAAAGCAAACTTGAAAAGGTTGTCGTTGAAAGCGCCCAGGAACTGCGTCCAGAAGAAGGGCGCGAAGCGCCGCTCGCGCAGGAGAGCGAACTGGGAACTGCCTTCGCCGTGCGACGCTAGCGCCTTGGTTTCGGTGTGGGCGCGGGGCGCCGCCTCAGATGCCATGGGGGCTGGAGTCTAAGTCGGCTGGTGTTGCCTATGATGACGGTCTCATGCCCAAGAAGCTCGCCGATCCTGAGCCGCGTCTTCGGAAGATCTGCATGGCGTTGCCTTTAACCACCGAACGCCTTTCACACTCCATGCCCACGTGGTTCTACAAGGACAAGAAGACCTTCGTGAGCCTGATGAAACACGGCCATCATCAGAATCAGTTCCCCCACTTCTGGTGCGCAGCCGGTCCCGGCGTTCAAGAGGACCTCATCGCCTCGGCCCCCGAACAGTTCTTCCGCCCGCCCTATGTCGGCAGCCGCGGCTGGGTGGGAGTTCGGCTGGGCCCTAAGCCCGACTGGGCGCTGATCGAACGTCTTTGCGCCGAGGCGCACCGCATCGTCGCCGGCAAACGCTGACCAGGAAGGCCTACATAGATGATCGCCACCCTCAACCTCGTCTGTCTCGCCGCAGCGATCGCGGCCGCTCCCTCCTCCTCAACCCGGGCGGATCTGAGCGGCACGTGGGCTCCCGACCTCAACGCTCACCAGCGAACGCGAGAAGCGAAAACCCCCGAAGCCGCAAAGCTCCCTGTCCCTTCTTCCGCAGGTGGCATCCTCTTCCTTCCACCTTTGCGAATCGTGGACAGCGGTTCGACGCTCACGTTCGACTCGATGAGCGAGGACTCGAAGGTCCTTTCGACGTCGCGTCTCACCGCCAATGGTAAGGACGAGACCGCACCCGCGGGGGGCGGCACCCTGACGCGGACCTCGCGGTCCACGCGTGAGGGGCGGTCGGTGAAGACCGAGTGGCGGCAAACGAACGCGGACGGGACGGCGTCTTCCTCAGGCACGGAAACGTGGACGCTCTCGAACGACGGCAATACCCTCACCCACACCACGATCAGCGAAGACGCGAGCTGGCGAAACCGCACCAAGACGATGTACCGCCGCAAGTGAGGCGTTAGCCGCGGCATCGTAAGCCCTGGCATCGCCCCGGTGTTAACCTTGCGCCGCGATGGCAGCCGATCCCTCCACACTGACCAAACGTGCGTCGATACTGGACCTTGTGGCCAAGGGGGTCGTCCTTGGCGACGGGGCCATGGGAACGATGCTCTACAACCGGGGCGTCTTCGTCAACCGCTGTTTCGATGAGCTGAACCTCTCTTCGCCCACACTCGTGAAGCAGGTTCACGAGGAGTATGTGGGCGCAGGCGCGCAGTTCATCGAGACCAACACCTACGGCGCCAACCGCTTCAAGCTCGGGCCCCACGGTCTCGACTCCCAGGTTGCGAAGATCAACCGCGAAGGCGCTCGCATCGCGCGGGAAGCCGCGGGCGAGAACGCCCTCGTGGCGGGTGCCATCGGCCCGCTCGGCAAACCACTCGAGCCCCTCGGGCAAATCTCGCTCGCCGACGCGGTGTCGGCCTTCGCCGACCAGGCCACCGCACTCAAGGAAGGGGGCGTCGACTTCTTCCTGATCGAGACCATGCCCTCGCTCGACATGGCGAAAGCGGCGCTCACCGCAGTTCGAACCGTTGGCGATCTTCCCGTAATCGTTTCGCTGACCTTCACCGATGAGGGTTCCACGGTTATCGGTGAAACGCCCGAGGCGGTGGTGAAAGCGCTCGAAACTGAAGGTGTCGCCATCATCGGCGCCAACTGCTCGCAAGGCCCGAACAAGATGCTGCACACCATCGAGCGCATGGTGGCGGCGTCCACCACCGCGAAGATCATGGCCATGCCCAACGCGGGCGCGCCCGCCTATGTCGATGGCCGCTACGTCTACCTCTGCACGCCCGAATACATCGCGTCCTACGGTCGACGCTTCATCGAAGCGGGCGCGCGTCTGGTGGGCGGGTGCTGCGGCACGGCTCCCGCGCACATCAAGAACCTCGCACGATCGCTGCGCATGGTCCAGCCGGTCAAGGCCGAGGGCCATGTCATTCGTGCGGTCGATGCGAGCAAGCCAGCACTTCCCCCGATTCCGCGCGAGGACAAGAGTTCCCTCGCCCACAAGCTGGGCCGCAAGTTCGTAGTCTCGATCGAACTCGATCCCCCGAAGGGCGTCGACCCTTCTCGCGTTATCGAGAAGGCGCACGAGTGCAAGGAGAACGAAGTCGACGCGATCAATGTCGCCGATGGACCTCGCGCCTCGGCCCGCATGAGCGCGCAGTCGATGTGTCTGCTCACTCAAGCGCAGACCGGGCTGGACACCATCCTTCACTACACCTGCCGCGACCGCAACCTGCTCGGCATCCAGTCGGACGTCCTCGGCTGCTACGCGCTTGGCCTGCGCAACATCCTCTGCATCACCGGCGACCCGCCCAAGCTCGGCGACTATCCGGATGCGACCGCGGTCTACGACGTCGACTCCATCGGCCTCATCCGGATCCTCTCGCACCTGAACCGTGGCTGTGACCTCGCCGGCAATCCGATCGGTCCGCCACTCGGCATCCATATCGGCTGCGGCGCCGATCCTTCGAAGCCCGACTGGGACAAGGAACTGCGCCGCCTCGAAGAGAAGGTGAAGGCGGGTGCTGAGTACATCATGACTCAGCCGGTGTACGACCCGCGGCAGGTCGAGAAGTTCCTGAAGGCGATTCAGTTCCTGAAGACACCGGTGCTCATCGGCTCGCTGCCCCTCTACTCCCACAAGAACGCCGAGTTTCTCCACAACGAGGTTCCGGGCATGATCATTCCCGACGACATCCGCGAAAGGATGCGCGTCGCGGGGACGGGCGAGAAGGCGCAGGCGGAAGGCGTCTCGATCGCGCAGGAAGCGCTGCGCGCCGGAGCGGACCTTGCCCAGGGTGTCTATGTGATGCCGCCGTTCAATCGCGTGGATCTCGCCCTGCGCGTGGTCGAAATTCTGCGATAGTCGGCTCCTCTCATGTTCCTGGCGCTCGCCCTGAGTCTCGCTCTTCCCTCGGCCGGCGAGGCGGCCCAGGATCCGCCGTTCAAGCCGCGGGTGCCTCTCACGTTCGCGACCGAGGCGCGCACCGTCAATCTCACCGTGACCGTACGCGGCGTCGACGCGAAGTTGATGAAAGACCTGACGATCGCGGATTTCACGGTCTTCGAGGACGACAAGCCTCAACCCATCCAGTATTTCGCGCGTGTGTTCGACCCATCTCGCGCCGATGACGAGGGTCAGGAGGGCGCCCCCGACCCCACCGCCATCGATCTCGGCATG
>JAYUUU010000147.1:0-1952 GCA_043754395.1 Vicinamibacteria bacterium | reverse complement strand
GTCGGGTCGCATTCACACCAGCGTGCTCGACGAGATCGGACCCCTTCCGCCGGAAGCACCCGCGTCGCCTCGCGACCTCGCCCTCATCGTGGCGGCCCTCGAGGCCGGCGCCTCGGTGTCGCGGCCTGGTGGGGACGGGAGTCGGCTCGCCTCTCGTCCTGACCCGTGGGCTGCGACGAACGCGTGGAGGCTTTCGTGAGACTGAAGCACGCGGGCCAAGTCCACAACGTCGTTCGCAAATCCGCCGGCACTTTTGAAGTTGACGGGGTCCGCTTGGAGGCGAGCGTCACGCCGCTCGGCAGCGCCCGTTTCGAAGGCAGGAACGGCGAGCAAAAGCGGAGCGTTTTTGTGACGCGAGATGGTGAACACGTCTTCGCCCAGGTCGACGGTCGTCCTTACCGGTTGAACGTCGTGAGCCGCGCGGCCTCAGCCTCCGCCGATGATTCCGTCGCGCAAGGCGGCCTCGAGGCTCCCATGCCGGGCCGGGTCACGCGGGTCGCCGTCGCGGTGGGCGATGCGGTGAAACGAGGCCAGGAACTGATCGTGGTCGAAGCGATGAAGATGGAGAACGCCCTCGTGGCCCCAGGCGATGGCGTGGTGAAGAGTCTCGCGGTCAAGGTCGGCGACATGGTAGCGCCGGGCCCGGTGCTTGTGGTCATCGAGGCCGCGTCATGAAACTGCCGGCGAGCGTCAAAGTCGTCGAGGTCGGTCCCCGCGACGGCCTGCAGAACGAGGCGGTGACCCTCTCGGTGGAGGATCGGGTCGCGTTCTGCCTGGCTCTCATCGATGCCGGCATTCCCGTAGTGGAGCCCGGGGCTTTCGTTTCGCCGAAGTGGGTGCCCCAGATGGCGGGAAGCGAGGACGTCTTCAAAGCCCTGCCGAAAGATCGGGCTCAGCTCCCGATGCTGGTGCCGAACCGACAGGGCTTCGATCGCGCCAAAGCCGCCGGTGTCTCCGCCATCGCGATCTTCACCGCTGCTTCCGACACATTCAATCTGAAAAACACGAACGCGACCATCGATGACTCGATCCGTCGTTTCGAAGAGTTCACCAGCGAGGCGAAGGCCGCGGGGATGTTCGTGCGCGGCTATATCTCGACCTGCTTCGGTTGCCCCTACGAGGGGGGTGTCGATCCCGCGAAAGTCGCCGATGTGACGCGCCGTCTGATCGAACTCGGTTGTGACGAGATCTCACTCGGCGACACGATCGGCGTCGCGGTTCCGTCCCAGGTCGACAACGTGATCGCGGCGGTCTCGAACCATGTTGATCTCGCTCGTCTCGCGGTTCATTTCCACGACACCCGCGGCACCGCCCTCGCGAACGTCCTGCGCGCACTTCAGCTCGGTGTCACCATTGTCGACAGCTCGGCCGGCGGCCTCGGGGGTTGCCCCTACGCCCCGGGTGCTTCCGGCAACCTCGCCACCGAGGATCTTCTCTACATGCTCCACGGCATGGGCATCGAGACCGGTATTGACCTCGACAGAGTCGCGGCGGCCTCCCGCCTCATCGCCGCTCGTCTCGGAAGAGAATTGCCGAGCCGGTATCTGAGGGCGGCCGCCGCGCAGTGATTTGGGGGCTCGAGGCCCGAACCGAAGGGAGGTGATGGCGGAGCGGTCAAACGCAAACCGCCGTCATCGCGAGTCGGTCCACGGACTTCGTGGCCCGAGGCCAGGCTCCGCGCTCCGTGACATGTTGAGAGAAACCCCACGTCGTCATCGCGAGGAAGCTCATCGGACGAAGGCGACGAAGCGATCCACGAATCGTGCGGTTAAGACCCGATGCGTTTGCGGGCGAGGATGATCCTCAGTCCGATGCGGGCCTGGGCCCCCCCCGCCTTGAGGCTGAGCTTCTGACCATTGAGGTCGATGTCGCCCGACCCCTGGGTGAATCGCCCCTGGGCCACGACACTCACGGCACTCGAAAGTTCGCGGCCGAGCTCGAGGCCCACCGCG
>JAYUUU010000146.1:0-5568 GCA_043754395.1 Vicinamibacteria bacterium | reverse complement strand
CGAAGATTCGCGCCGCATCCTGATCGAGATCGCCGAAGCCCTCGACTACGCGCACAAGCTCGGCGTCATCCATCGCGACGTCAAGCCCGACAACGTTCTGCTCGAAGAGGGAACCGGCCGCGCGCTGCTCACCGACTTCGGCGTCGCGAAAGCACTGGGCGCGGGTCAAACCATGACCGAGGTTGGCAGCGTCCTCGGCACGCCGCAGTACATGTCACCGGAGCAGGCTCAAGGGAAGGCGGACATCGATCATCGAACCGACATCTATTCCCTCGGCGTCATGGGCTACGCGATGCTCGCGGGACGACTGCCGTTCGAAGGCCCGACTGCCGGCGACATCATGGCGCAGCACATCACGAAGGAAGCGCCATCTCTCAAGACGTTCGCTCCGGATGTCCCGGTCGAGGTCGCGAACGCGCTCACGCGTTGCCTGGCCAAAGACCGCGAACAACGCTGGCCCGAAGCGCGGAGCCTGAAGGAGGCAATCTCCACCAGGGACGAAGGTGCGATCCCGGAAGACATGGTCGAAGTCAGACGCGACACCTTCATGGTGGCCGTGGGTTTTTACGTCTCCGCGCTCATCATCCTCTACCTTATCCAACGGACGGCGGATCCCGACCCTGGGAGTTTCGAGGCGCCCTGGGAGATGGCGTTCTTTTTCACCGGGATCGGTGGCGTCCTCTGGGCCAGGAAGGTGTTCCAGCGACGCAGAGATGGAAGATCCTGGGCGGAGATTCTCGGGTTCGCCTTTTCTAAGCCTGCGGGGTGGGTCGGCTGGTATCCACGCCGTCTGCGCCTCCCGGGAGATGTGTGGCATCGACTTCCTCCGGACCTGCGACGGGCGCGGGCCGCCCTCTGGGGCTTCGTGCTCATATGGCTTGCTTTGAGGCCGGCACAGCTCATCATATCGAATGGGGGTGACGTCTATCGGAAGACCGGCCGGAACGCCCCGATTCAAGAGTTCGCGTTAAACAACCTGCCGAGAGGGTTCGAGAAAGCGGCTGTCCGCTCCGTCGCGCTGTGTGCCCTGGGAGTCATGACGTCGGTCATCGTGTTCGCCTTCCGTTGGGGTCGGGTGGTCAAGCGGACGAAGTCCACCGCGCGGCTGGCGAAC
Source organism: Vicinamibacteria bacterium (assembly GCA_043754395.1). Taxonomy (GTDB): domain Bacteria; phylum Acidobacteriota; class Vicinamibacteria; order Fen-336; family JAGNNV01; genus JAGNNV01. The sequence continues at coordinate 4,454 of JAYUUU010000146.1, read as the reverse complement.
ACCATGTTCTTCCGGGACACCGCTCACCGGTCGTTCTGGTCGAAACCGGATGTGGCCTTCTTCTTGTTGCCCGATGGTCCGGACCGGGCTCAAGAGCCTGCGGGTCCGCGTGACCTTGCCTCGGCCATAAGCACAGCGGTTTCGCGATGGACCGGCGGGCCCGAGCGGTTGGGCACCATCGCCCGCGACGCCGCGAACACGTTGAGCGCGGACCTGACGAAGCTCGACCTCGAGATCGCGTCCCTTGGAGAGCCTGATCCGGCCGAGATCGATCGTCTCGCCGCAAAGATCGAAGCCCTGGGGCCGCCCCATGCAGGCGAAGGCGACGCCAGGGTGCAGATGCGCGACCTCCTCCAGAAACAGATGGACCTGCATCGCGGCGTGAAAGCCCAGCTGGAAGAACGGAAGGCAAAAAGGTCACGCAAGCACGGTCTGCTGCGAACCCTCTGGCAGCAGGCAAACAGTCTTCAAGCCGCCTCGAACGAAACGGGCAGAACGGGTTCGGCGGCCGAGCGGCTGAAGGCGCTATGTTCCGAGATCGCGCACGACCGCGAGGATGTGAAGGCCGGTTCTTCGGATACGGGAACGATCAGCGACGCGCCGACGATCGAGCGGAGCTGACGCTCCCCCTACTTCTTTCGTCGATCGAACGCTTCGCTCCACTCCCGCGCCGTCTTCTCGGCCTCGGCCAGTTGCGCCGGAGTCAACTTCGGAGCGATCGCATCCTTGAGCCGTGCGTATTCCGCGTGTTTGTCCGCGGGTGCTGCTGCGGCGGCGAGATTCGCCCAGCTGTGCGCCTGGATCAGGTCTTGAGGAACGCCCCGGCCGAGGAAGTGAATGTTGGCGAGGTTGAACTGGCCCTCCGCGTCTCCCTGTTCGGCCGCCTCCCGATACCACCGAGCCGATTCCACGAAGTCCTTCGTGGCGCCCCGGCCCGCGGCATAGGCGCGGCCCAGCGCGTTTTGCGCCTCCGCTCGTCCCTGTTCCGCGGCCTTGCGGTACCACTGCAGCGCTTGTGCCTCGTCTTTCGCAACGCCTCGGCCCGACTCGTACATCAGGCCAAGGTTGAATTGGGCGCTGGTGCTCGCGTCTCCCTGCTCGGCGGCCCGGCGCAACCACATCACTGCCTGCTCGTCGTCTTGCGGAACCCCGCGGCCTTCGACGTACCTCAGTCCCAGCTTCAACTGCGCGCGCGCGGCCCCGCGATTCGCGGCCCGGGCGAACCAGGCGGTTGCTTCCGCGGAGTCCTGGGTCACGCCGTGACCCTTCTCATACAGCGTGCCGATGTTGAACTGAGCCCGCGCATCGCCCTGCTCTGCCGCCTTTCGGTACCAACCAAGGGCCTGGGAATAGTCCTGCGGCACACCTCGACCCTTCTCGTGCATCAGACCCAGGCTGAACTGCGCGTCCGAGTTCCCCTGCTCAGCGGCCTTGCTGTACCAGACGAGCGCTTGAGCGTAGTCCTGCGGAACTCCCTTGGCCTTCTCGAAAGTCCGGCCCAGGCCGTACTGGGCGTCCGCCTCTCCCTTCTCGGCGTCCGTTTGAAGGAGGGCGAGAGGCGAAGGCCGCGACCCTTCCCGGTAGGAAACCACGACCGCGGTCGCCATGATCACGCCCAACGCCGCGGTCAGGCCAAGGATGACGGGAATGCGGGACCTCATGGCTTCCTCCTCCCGGAAGGTGCTCCCCCGGGTGCCCGGGAAGTTACAGCCGCCGGGTCGTGGCACGCAACCGCCTCCCCGGTCCGCCTTACTTGACGACCTTCAGAGTGGCGCTCACGCGATACTCTCCCGCCGCGGCCTGGGTGGTGGCGGTGAGGGTATGCCCGCGATCCTCCTCGGGGCCCTCGGTGATCGACCCCGGCTGTCCAGGTGCCTTGATCCTCCCCACCGCGCGGGTGACCTGGGCGTTTGAAGGTTCGACAAAGGCCGCTTCGATCGCAGTCTGGCCGGGCTCGCCGTTGCGGTAGCCGCCGTTTGGGACGGCCGAGAACGGCGTGTCCGATTGCAGCCGCCATTCGATGGGGCTCGCTTCCTTTAGAGTGAAGCGGTCCGTGACCGTGAAGGCCGCCGCGCCATCAAAGGCGAACGTCCGTGTGAAGGACGAGAGTGCCGCGACCTTCGGATAGGCGGCCGAAAGATCGGCCTCGATGACAAGCCCCGGCCCGTTCGGCTTCACGCTTCGTATGCGTATCCCGTCGAATCCCGAATAGGGCGCGCCTCGCCACACATCGTGCTGGCCCTCGACGCCTTGCCCGACACCGCCGAAAGTGACGGTGTTGTGATTGCGCGCGGAGGGCAGGCCCGCGTATCCCGTATCGCCAGTCAGGTAGCGGCCATTCGCCCAGATGATGAAACTGCCCGCGTCGGGGTGGGCGTGGCCGCTGTCGAGAGACCACTCAGGGGCTTTCTTGAGCAGTGTGGCGACGCGATGGCCTTCGGGCGGACCCGCCTTGAAGGCAAACGCGAGCGCGTCCTTCTCCCACGACGTTCGGTAATAGAAGACACCCATGTCCTTGAAATGATGCTGCAGGGGGAACGCGGTCATGGGCGCCGCCTCGAGCGACGCATCGCGCCAGAGCAGCGTCCAATATTCCTCGAGATTGCTGTGACCGAAGTTCGCGTACCGCAAAGCGATCGCCTGAGCCTCCGGGTCCTTGAGGCGCGCGGCAACGCGGTACATGTGGTTGAAGTTGCTTTGGAGTTTCCCGCCTGGGTACGCGCGTTCGTAGTCCGAGCCCTTCTTCGCGCGTGTGATCGGGCCCTCCCAGATGTCGCCGAAGTCGTAGACGTTCTGGCCGTCGGGCAGAAGGGTGTGAGCGAGGTACGTCTTCCAGTTTCGGAAGACGTCACGGTCCCATAGGCTCTCCCCGGTCGAGTGCTCCCAGGCGTCGAGGAAGTGGACGAGCCAGGGCGTCGAGAAGATCCAGTACTCCATGCTCTCGTAGTAGTGACCGTCCGGGCTCAGAAGCTGGCCGGCTCGATGATGGTGAGCGCGCGCGAGGGCGGCCCATCGCTCGGCGGCTTTCGATTCGCCGATCAGGGCGAGTGCGGTCACCGCGAGTCCAGCGGTGGGAATGAAATCGTGGTTCTGGGTGAAGCGAAGCGTTCGGCCCGGCTTGGGAGCGAAAGCGTCGTAGACGAGATTCGCGTGGCGCTCGAGCGAAGTCCGGATTCGCGCGCGTTCCGCGGGTGTGAACTCGTCGTAGAGGAGGTCGTAAGACCAGCCGAGAGCATAAAGAAGATGACCGGCGGCAAGATCGGTGTTGGGTTTGTTGTAGGTGTAACCCCACGGTTCGTAATCGATGGCGGCCAGGGTCCACGCCTTCGCCGCACTCAGGAACTCGGGCTTTTGTTCAACCGCCCAGACGAGGCTCACCTCAGCGATCGCGAGGGCGACATTGTTCTGCGACCGGCGCTCCTGAGGCCCGGGGGCGGGAGGCGGAGCGCCTTTCATGGCGGCAATGTTCGCGATCACCTTCGACCACTCGACCCGATGCGTGGTGCGCGCCCGTTCGCGAAGCGTCTCGAGCCCGGCCTTCGTGACGAACACTCGTGGATGAACGCCCACGAGCTCGGGCTTGAGGGCGATCTTGTGGGCGAGCAGCTCGTCGAAGCTGGGCACAACCTCCTGTGCGCGAACGACCGTGGGAATCATCAGCGCGAGGGCGATCGCGGCAGTGGTCTTCATCTTCATCATGCGGTTTGTTCCTTCTGATCGATCACGACGCTTCCGATGCGACCTGCAAGCCACAGAGTCACGACGAGTCCCAGGGGTCCGAGGACGGCGGCGGCAAGAAACACCGGCGTGTAGCCGAACGTATCGACCACGCGGCCCGTGCCCCAGTTGAACAGGACGCTTGCGACTGCGGCGGCGAGGCCTCCAAGACCAAACACCGAGCCCACGGCGCTGCTCGGGAAGAAGTCGCTCGGCAGAGTCTGGAGATTGTTGACCCACACCTGGAAGCCGAAGAGAACCACCGCCATCCAGCCGAGCGCCGCATAAGGGTCGGTCGCGCGCATGGCGAGAATGCCCGCGGGGGTGAGCATCGCTCCGAAGATCATCACCGTCTTGCGCGCGCGATCAACGCTCCAGCCACGCGAAATGAGGGCGCCCGACGCATAACCGCCCGACAGCGCGCCAATGCCGCCCGCGAGGAAAGGCAGCCACGCCGACATCCCGACCTGCTGCAGGCTGAAACCGCGGGCCTCCTGCAGATACGACGGCAGCCAGAAGATATAGAGCCACCAGATCGGGTCGGTGATGAAACGGCCCATCACCACCGCCCAGGTCTGCCGATATCGAAGAAGCTGGCCCCAGCCTGGACGCCATGCGGGGCCCTTCGGCACAGCAGGCGCGCCGTCCAGAATGTACGCGCGTTCGGCCTCGGTGATCCACGGATGTTTCGACGGAATCTGGAAACACAACAGCCACACCACGAGCCAGATGAAGCC
>JAYUUU010000145.1:0-1849 GCA_043754395.1 Vicinamibacteria bacterium | reverse complement strand
AGTCGTAGAGAAGTCCGTAGGGCCCCGGGCCGAGGTCCTTTCCCGCGATCACCCACCGGTCTCCGAGCGAGAGGGCCACAAGCGTCGCTATCATCGCGGCCGCGACCAGGGCCCATGAGCGGTGTTTCGCAGAAAAACCCGTGCGCCGCGTCGCGAGAATCAGGCCGGCCACCGCGAGCCCCAGGGCGATAAAACCCACGAAGTGAGGTCCCTGCTGCTGCAGCCGCGCGGGAGGGCCGATGGCGCCCCAAATCCAGTTCGAGGGCGAGGTGGAGAAATAGTGGAGCAGATCGATACCTCGTGGTCTCGCCCGCACCAGATCCAGGCCGCTCATCGTCGTCACATACGGAATGAGGATAGGGAGAAAGAGAACGATTGCGGCGATGGCCGGCACGATGAGGCCGGGAATGCGGGAGAGGACGAGTCGCGGGCGAGCCGCGGCACAGATTACGAGAACGAGTGTCGAGAGCAGGACTCCATAGAGCAGGTGATAGTTCGCGCAATAGCCCTGCAGGAGCAGGAAGAGAGCGAAGCGCCACCGCGCGGCGTTGTCGCCGCTCCGCAGCCACTCGACGAGGGCGCCGAGAGCGAAGGCCACAAAACCATGGCTCACGATGTTGAGTCTCGGAGCTTCGTTGATCGCGTAGGTGTGAAACGCGAAAAGAGCGCCGGCAAAACCCGCGGGCAATCGTCCGAGGCCGAGTACCAGTGCCAGATACCGCCCCCCGAATGCGGCCAGGACGAAGGCAAACAGCAAAGCCGCGTTGTAGGCGAGCACCGGATTCGACGAGATCCATAAGACCGGCGCCACCAGGAGTGAAGGCAGCAGCCGATGGTCGGTGAGGGTCAGAGCGTTTGGCTGGGGATGGAGAAACCCCGCGTCATAAAGATGAAGGGGATCGACAACGGCCTGGCGGCCGAGGAAACCCACGATCGCGACACTCTCGAGCGAATCGCCGACATAGGCGATGCGAGAGCCCGGAGACAGGCTCTGAGGGATGAGGAAGATCACGGTCAGGGCCGAGTACACGAGCGCTTCCAGGAGGGGGAGGCGACGGATATGGCTAAGGGCCTCTCTCATCGGAACGCGATTCTCTCAGGCGTTTAGACTCACCGCCTCTTGGTCCCTGTGAACGAAATGAACGACTCGGAGCCAAGGCCCTTGACCTGGCTCCAGGGGGCCACCGCCGCGATGCTGGCGTCGCTCGCGAGTCTTACCCTCATCGGGTATCGCTTCGGAGACAGCAATCACGGGATCACGGTCCCGATCCTCAAACGCTTCATCGACCGTTCGCTGTACCCAGGCGATGCGCTCGTCGCGACCGGCGAGGCGTTCCCGACGATCTTCTACAGGCTGCTCGCCACTTTCTTGCCCTCGACCGACTGGGTGCCCTTTGCCTACTTCGCGCTCTACGTGGTGTCGATTGCTCTGACCTATGCCGCGGTCTTTCGGATGGCGGTGTGGGCAAGTGGAGGAGACCGGTCGATCGGCGCCCTCGCGGTTGTCCTCGCGATGCCGGTGCGGACTGGCCTTGCCGGGGAAGCGCTCTATCGCGTGGCCTTCTCGCATTCCCATCTGGCCTCCGGTCTCGATCTCATGGCCCTGGCTCTCTTTCTCGAAGGCCGAAGGCTTCTTGCCTTGGCCCTCTCTCAGCTCGACCGTGGCCGCGTCCGCGCCCTTTCCGTGCTCGCTTTCGTGCTGACCATCGGGCCGCTCGTCGTCGACAACTTCAATCGGCAGCGCGAGCGCTTCGAGCAGGGTTCCTTCCGGGCCTCGCAGAACTGGGCCCGGGAGAACACGCCGAAGAACGCTCTCTTTCTCACTCCGCCCAAAGAAGCCGGCTTCCGG
>JAYUUU010000144.1:0-6934 GCA_043754395.1 Vicinamibacteria bacterium | reverse complement strand
CTCGATCCGCCGAACGCGCCTCCAGAGCCCACGCGGCTGCGCATTCAGCCCGGGCTCTCCGCCTTCGACATCGACCCCCGTCCGAACGCGCTCGACGTTTACGCCGAACTCGCTGATCCGGTCGCCCCGCGCAAGCCGCGCTATCGCCATCGGCTGCTGGGCCAGACGGATGAGTGGTCGGGGTGGTCGGGAGATCCCCATATTCCCCTCGCTAACGTGCCGCCTGGTACGTATCGGCTGGAGGTGGAGGCGGAAGATCGCTACGGTCGAAGGTCCAGCCCGGTGGCGATCGATGTCACGGCCCGCGGGCATTTCTGGGAATCCTGGCCCTTCCGGATCGCCCTCGTGCTGTTCGGGATCGGCGCCGTCTACCTCCTCTATGTGCGGAGGATTCGTGCGATCGAGAGGGACCGCCTTGAGCTTGCGGCCGCGGTGAAAGCGGGCCGGGCCGATCTCGAGGTCGCGAATCAGCGGCTGCAGGAGCTCTCGCTCACCGATGTGCTCACCGGCCTTCGCAACCGCCGATATTTCTCCGAAGTCGTTGAAGACGAGATTCGCCTGCTCAAACGCCGGTTCGACGAGAGGCACCGAAGCGGCGAGACGAACCGCGACGCCGTGTTCTTCCTCCTCGACCTCGATCGTTTCAAGACGGTCAATGATCTCTTCGGACACGCGGGCGGCGATGCCGTCCTCAAAGAGACCGCCCGCAGGCTCAATGCTCTCCTGCGCAAGACGGACCGCTTCATCCGGTGGGGCGGTGAGGAGTTCCTGGTGCTGTCTCTCGATTGTCAGAGGTCCGAAGCGCCGGAGATGGCGATGCGCATCATGAGGGCGATCTCCCGCGAGCCCTATCCGGTCGGCCCTCCGGGCGGCATTCACATCACCACCTCCATCGGCTGGGCCGCGTATCCGTTCCCGGCCACAGGCGCCGAGCCGCATCCCGAGGACGTGGTGCGACTCGCCGATCGAGGCCTTTATCGCGCGAAGCGAGCGGGCCGGAACTGCGCGGTGGGCATTCTCCCCGCGGGGGAGGCTGAGCTTCCGGGCGGGAAGCTCACGAACACCGTGGAACTCATGAAGGACTTCGGCCTCATTGTTTCGTTCACCATCGTGAGGGGGGAGCCGCGCTCGGCAGGGCAGGATCTGGGCTCAATGCGCGACAGCGGAGCGCAAAGGCGCCCCTTCTGATCATGTCCGAACCTGTCCTCGGCTTTCCCAATCAGCTCACCATCCTGCGGATGATCTGCGCCCCCGTCTTCGTGGCCCTGACCCTGGACGGGAAGTTGAAGGAAGCGGTCGCGGTGTTCGTGTTCGGTGCGATCACCGACGCCTTCGACGGCCTCATCGCCCGCTTCTACAAGCAGCGCACCGCACTCGGCGCGATTCTCGATCCGCTCGCGGACAAGATGCTTCTCGGGTCCGCGTTCGTGGCCTTGTCTTTCGCCGATTCCGTGCCGGTCCATATTCCGAAGTGGCTCACCGTGGTGGTGCTCTCGCGCGACGCCATCATCGTGGTGAGTTCGCTCGCGATTGCTTTCGTGATGAATAGACGCGGCTTCGCCCCGAGCCGTCTCGGCAAGGTCAGCACGGCCGCGCAGATGATCTGCGTGGCCCTCGCGGTCGCCGCCAATCTCATTCCTTTTCCCGCCCACGTCCTGAGCGTCGCGTTCGTAGCCACGGGCGTGCTGACTGCAGGTTCCGGCCTGCACTATCTCTACCGCGCGTCTTCGAAGCGTTTCGTGGAACCGGTTCATGACGCCTAGGGAAACGCCGCCCTGGCTTCGCACCGGCTTCGGCCTGCTGCTGCTCGGGGCCGGCCTTTATGTCTTCTTCCGCATGCTCGCCGGTCTCACGCCGTTCCTCGCCGCGTTCGCGATCGCCTACTTCCTGAACCCTTCGCTCAATCGGTTCGAGGCACGCCTCGCTCCGCTCCTGTCGCTCCTACCCGTGCTCGGGAAGCGCCTCGATGCCCGCGCGATCTCGGTGCTGGTAACCCTTACCAGCGTCGCGACCATCCTGGTCGTGATCGTCCTGCTCGCGGTCCCGGCACTTCTTTCTCAGGTGGAGGAGGCGGCGCGGAGCCTGCCCCGCATGGTTCAGAACGTGCGGCTGAGGATCGAGCCGCTGCTCGAAAAGGTGAATGTCCGTTATCCGGACGAAACAAATGAGGTGCGCGGGGTGATCGAGGAGAAGCTCAAGGAGAAGCTTCCCGAACTTCTGGCCCCCGTCACCCATCTCCTGCAGTTTGCCCTCGAGAGCACCTACAGCTTCATCTCCGTGTTTATCCACCTTTTCGTGGTGCCGGTGTTCGCGGGTTACCTGCTCTACGACATGAACCGCATACGCAAGGGGCTGGTTCACTACATCCCACCGCGGATCCGGCCCTGGCTCGTGAGCCGCCTGCTTGAGGTCGACCGGCTCCTCGCCGCATTTGTGCGAGGACAGATCACGGTGTGTTTCATCCTCGCCTGTTTCTATGGAATAGCGCTTTCGTTTCTCGGCGTGCCCCTGGGTCTGGTGGTGGGCTTCGTCATCGGCTTTTTCAATCTGGTGCCTTTCATGGCCTTCGTGGCCGGGCTTCCTCTGGCCCTCGCCATCGCCTGGGCGGGGGATACGGGCTCAACCACGCTCTACTGGATCGTCGTGGTTTTCCTGATTGGGAAGTTCGCGGACATCTACGTCCTCTCGCCGAAGATCGTGGGCGAGAGCCTCGGGCTTCATTCGATCGTCATAATCCTTGTCCTGCTTCTGGGCGGCGAATACTTCGGCTTCGCGGGCCTCCTCCTCGCGGTGCCTCTCACCGCCGCGGCTTCCGTGTTCTGGGGCGATCTGACCGCGGCCTACAAGCGGAGCCGGTTCTATGGGGCGCCCGCCGGAAACACCGTCACGCTTCGAGCGGAGTAGGCGCCTACTTCGCGCGGAAAACCACAACACCCGCAACGATCGTCGCCACCGGCCAGCCGGTGAGGGTGCGCGATACGAAGGGCGAGTTCCGGCTCTTGCCTCGGAACGATTCGGGCTTCACGGTTCGCACTTCGGCGGGATCGAAGATCGTGATGTCGGCGGGCTGACCTTTCTCGAGGGTTCCGCCGGGAAGGCCAAGTGCCCGCGCGGGTCCGAGGGTCAGCAGCTGCACCAGCCGCGTGATGTCGAGCAGGCCGGTGTTCACGAGACCGTCGTGGCAGAGCGCGAACGCGGTCTCGAGGCCGACGATGCCGAACGCCGCGCAGTCGAACTCGCAGATCTTCTCTTCGGTGGTGTGCGGAGCGTGGTCGGTGGCGATGGCGTCGATGGTTCCATCCAGCAGACCCGCGATCACCGCCTTGCGATCCTCTTCGGAACGCAGCGGTGGATTCATCTTCGTGACCGGGTCGTAGTCGTGTTCGCGCACCGCCTCGTCGGTGAGGATGAGGTGGTGAGGTGTGGCTTCCGAAGTGACGCGAACACCGCGCGCCTTGCCGCGTCTCACCGCGTCCACCGCCCCCGCGGTGCTGATGTGCGCGATGTGAACGTGGGAGCCCGTGTACTCAGCGAGCAGGACGTCCCGCTCGACCATGATGGTCTCGGACACGTGGGGCGCGCTCGGGATGCCAAGGGCAACCGAAACCGCGCCCTCGTTCATGGCCCCGCCCTTCGACAAATCGAGATCTTCGCAATGGTCGATGACCGGCAGTCCGAACGTGCGCGCGTACTCGAGAGCGCGCCGCATCACCCGGGCATTCTGGACCGGTCGACCGTCGTCGGACACCGCGATGCACCCGGCGGCCTTGAGGTCGCCGTATTCGGAGAGTTCCTCGCCCATTGAGCCGCGGGTGATCGCGCCGATCGGGTAGACCCGGACCACCGCTTCGCGCTTCGCGGTTTCGACGATGAAGCGTGTGGTCGAACCGGAATCGTTTACCGGCGTCGTGTTCGGCATCGCGCAAACTGCGGTAAAGCCGCCGGCCGCCGCGGCGAGCGCGCCCGTGGCGATCGTCTCTTTGTCTTCGCGGCCAGGCTCGCGAAGGTGAGTGTGGATGTCGATGAAGCCGGGAGTAACGACGAGGCCGGCGGCGTCAAAGACTTCGGCGTGTTTTGCTTTGAGTCCGTCGCCGATCTGACTGATGCGACCGTTCTCAACGAGAACGTCGACACGGGCGTCGAGGCGCGAGGCGGGGTCGATCACCCGTCCGCCGCGGATCAGAAGAGATTGAGGCATAGTTCCTTAAGTCGCCCGCTTACTCGCGGCCGCCCCCGAGCAGCAGGTAAAGCACGGCCATCCGCACTGCCACGCCGTTTGTGACCTGGTCAAGAATGAGCGAGGCTTTCGAATCGGCTACCTCGCTCGAGATTTCAACCCCGCGGTTCATGGGCCCGGGATGCAGGACGACGACATCGCTTTTCGCCTTCTTGAGGCGGGCGAGAGTGAGGCCGTATTGAGCGTGGTATTCGCGCGCGGTCGAGATGAACGCGCTGGCCATCCGTTCCTGCTGAAGGCGGAGCATCATCACCACATCCGCGCCTTCGATGGCTTCGTCGATTTTCCAGCTCAGCGTGGCGAGCGATGAAAACTGCTGGGGCAGGAGAGTGGGGGGCGCGCAGAGGGTGACGTCGGCCCCCATCTTGGTGAGCAGATGAATGTTCGACCGGGCCACCCGCGAGTGAAGCACGTCGCCCACGATGGCGACCTTGAGGCCTTTGATACGGCCCTTTGCCTGACGAAGGGTCAGCGCGTCGAGCAGGGCCTGGGTGGGATGTTCGTGCGCGCCGTCGCCCGCGTTCACGATCCGCGAGTTGCAGGTGCGGGCGAGGAAGTTGGCCGCACCCGCGGAGGAGTGGCGCACGATGATGACGTCGGGCGTCATCGCCTCGAGGTTTTTGACCGTGTCGAGAAGGCTCTCGCCCTTCGATACGCTGGAGCCCGCGGCCTGGATCGAAAGCGAGTCGGCGGAAAGGATGCGCTCGGCCATCTCGAAGGAGGCGCGCGTCCGTGTGGAGGCCTCCATGAACAGGTTCACGACCGTTCGGCCGCGGAGTGTCGGGACCTTCTTGATCGGTCGGTCCATGATCTCGCGCATCTGGACCGCGGTGTCGAGGATCAGAGTGATCTCGTCGACCGACAGGGGCTCGATGCCGAGCAGATGTTTCTGAGTCCATGTGAGCTGGGGGGCCGCAATTTCGTTCACTGGCATGCTTCGCCCCCCATCCCCCGAGGGGAGGCTGGCGCGCGACCCCCGGTCGCTGCGGCCGGAGTAAATCCGGCCTCTGCTTGGTGCGAGGTTCGCTGGTCCGTTCTCATCGACGCACCAGGACGACTTCGTCTTTGCGGTCGATTTCGATGAGGCGGACGTCGACCATGTCGGCTCGCGCGGTTTTGATGGCTTTGCCGACGTAGTCGGCCTGGATCGGCAGCTCGCGGTGGCCGCGATCGATGAGGACCGCGAGGGCGATGCGCGAGGGGCGGCCGAAGTCAACGAGCTCGTCGAGTGCCGCCCGGATGGTGCGACCGGTGAAGAGGACGTCATCGACCAGGATCACGGTGCGCGCGTCGATGGAGAACGGAATGTTAGTGGCCTTCAAAACGGGCCGCGTGCCCACGGTCGACAGGTCATCGCGATAAAGGGTGATGTCAAGCGAGCCCACGTCGACCTTCTTGCCCGTGTTCTTCCGCAAGGCGGCGGCGAGACGGGCCGCGAGGGGAACCCCTCGGCTCTGGATTCCCACGATCGCGACGGATACGGCGTCCTTCTGGTCGGCCTGAATCGCCTTCGCCATGGAGGCGATCGCCGCGGAGACATCCTTGCCCGTGAGCACGGGCGACTCCTTCGCGCGCTTCGCACGGCTGGCGGGGCTCATGAGACGCGTCCCCCGTTCGGGACGGCTCGCTCCACACCAAGCAGGATGTGAGCGCCCGAGGGATCGGGTGCGGCAAGCACGAGTACTTCGGACGTGAACCCCGCCACCCTGCGCGGCGGGAAGTTCACCACCGCCACGATCTGCCGTCCCACCATGTCCGCGGCTTTGTAGTTCACGGTGTACTGGCCGGAGGATCGCTTCACTCCGAGTTCGGGCCCGAAGTCGATCTCCATCTTGTAGGCCGGCTTGATGGCGCCCTCGAGGGGTGCGGCTGAAATGACCGTGCCCACGCGCAGGTCGAGATTCAGAAACTCATCGAAGGTGGCCACGGAAGGGGATTCTACTTCGCGTCCTTTTCGGGTGGGGCTACGCGGTAGCCGCGGCGGTGGCGGGCCTTCGCCCCCGGGCGGTTCACCTCCACGCGCAGACGATGCTCGCCCGGCTTGGGATCCTCCCCGGGTATGTAGCCGATCACGTACTGCGCCGCCAGTTCATCGAGGAGACCGTCGTAGATGGGGGCCAGATCGCGAAAGGTCTTGGGCGTGAAGACCTCGCCACCGGTCATGTCCGCCAGGTCTTTCATGAGCGCGTTCGCGGTGAGTCCGGCGCTCGACGAGGTGTACTTGCCGCCGAAGACGATGGGATAGATCGTTATCGTGCTGGAGCGCACGAGGTCTTTCAGTTCTGGTACGGAGATCTCGCTTTTCGAATCTTCGCCATCGGTAAAAAGAACCATGATCTTCCGGCCGGGATCGTCGGAGATGCGCGACAGGTAGACGGCGATGGCGTCGCGTAGCAGGGTCATTCCGCTGCTCTTGGCCTTCTGGAGCCGGTCGAAGAGCCCCTGCTGAGCCTCGCCGCTGAATCGTGAGAGCCGGATATCGGAGTCGAAGAAGACGACCGTGAGTTCCCGCGCGCGGGGGATCGATTCGAGGAACTGGCTCGCCGCGTTTTGAGAGAGGCGCAGCACCTCGGCCATGCTGGTGCTGGTGTCGAAGAGCATGCCGAGATCGATGGCGGTGGGGTCGGGGGCGCCCTCCTGACCCTCGTCATCGGCGCGAGATGGGTCGAACACACGCGCGAAATACTGGATGGGTTG